>DATKBG010000050.1:0-3734 GCA_035514255.1 Acidimicrobiia bacterium | reverse complement strand
GATGCGCTTGACCTCCTCGACCTGATCCCACTCCACCAGCGTCACCACCAGCCCGGTCTCGCCGGCTCGGGCAGTCCTGCCCGAGCGGTGAATGAAACTCTTGTAATCCTGGGGCGGGTCGTAGTGGATCACCACATCGATGTCGTCGATGTGCAACCCGCGAGCCGCCACATTGGTGGCCACCACTACGGGTCGCTTCCCGGAGGCGAGGTCTTCGAGGGTTCGCTCGCGCAGCGACTGTCGCAGGTCACCGTGGATCGCAGCCGCCCGGACCCCCTCCTTCTGAAGCGTCTCGGCGACGCGGTCGGCTCCGCGCTTGGTCGACACAAAGACGAGGGACCGCGACACCGAGGCCGTAATGGCGGCGACCAGCTTCGCCTTGTCCATGTGGTGCACCAGGATGAACCGGTGATCCTGGGTGTCGATGATGTCCGAGGTCTGCTCCACCTCGTACCGGACCGGATCGTCCAGGTAGCGCTGCACCAGGCTCTGTACTTCCCCGTCGAGGGTGGCCGAGAACAGCATCGTCTGGCCCACGTTTGGAGCCGACCGCATGACGCGATGCACCTGCGGGAGGAACCCCATGTCGGCCATCTGATCGGCCTCGTCGATGACGACGGTCACCAGATCCACGAGGTCGACAACCTTGCGCTCGAGGAGATCGATGAGTCGACCCGGCGTGGCAACCACGATCTCGACGCCCCTGGCGACACGGCTGATCTGGGCCTCGATGGGGACGCCGCCGTAGACGGACATGACACCCAGCCCGCGCGCTGCCGCCATCGGCTCGATCTCCTCGGCCACCTGGCTGCACAGCTCGCGGGTGGGGACGAGGACGAGGGCACGAGGCCGCCCGGGATCGGCAGGCTCGGTGCGCTCTACGAGCGGAATGCCGAAGGCGATGGTCTTGCCGGATCCGGTCTGGGCCCGGCCGCACACATCGCGGCCGGCGAGTCCGTCCGGAATCGTCAGCGTTTGAATCGGAAACGGTTCGGTGATGCCGCGAGCGGTCAGCGATGCCACGACGGCAGCGGAGACTCCCAGGTCGGCGAAGGACGAGCGGATATCCGTATCCGCGGTAGGGGATTCCATGGAGGTGTGCTCTTTTCGTTCGGAATGATCGGCCCCGGAGCGCGACTCGAACGAGAGAGCGAGCGGTCGAGGCCCGGCGTCCACGCCCTGTGCGTGCAGACACCAAAATCAACGCTAGCAGTCCGGGAGCGCTCTACCGGCACGGGAAATCTCCGGCGCGTGATCTGCCCCAACTGCGGAGCCGCCAACCCCTCCGAGCACGGTCTGCAGGGCATGCGGTAGCCGCTTCCACGAACCGCGGTGGCCCCGGCGAAGCGCTCGAGTGGGTCGGATCGGACGGTGCCCTTCAACTCGAACGGGCGTGGTCACGCGGGGTGCCCGCTCCGCTTGAGGTGCAAGGGGCCGCTCGAGCCAAACGCTATCGTCCGATTGGCGACGATGGCCCGAGGCACCACCATGCGGCGACACTTCATCGTGATCACAACGGTGGCACTCGCCTTCGGGCTCTGGCCGGTGGCCGGTGTCGCCGCCAACACCCCGGACCCGTTCCCTCACCTCGCCACCGGTGCCGAGGGTCCAGATGTGGCCCGGCTGCAGGAGGCTTTGGCAGAGGCCGGCTTCTTCAACCAAGACGTCGACGGGGTGTACGACGAGCGAACCGCGTCGGCCGTGGTGGCGTTCCACAAGTACCTGCGGGTGAAGCGGACCGACGAGTTCTCCGCGATCGACTGGCACCTGCTCAACAACCTGCCGACCGCCGGCCTACCTGCCCGCCCTGGAGCCACCGAGTACGTGGAGGTGGACCTTTCGCGCCAGTTGCTCTTCGTGGTCCGTGACGGTGAGATCGCCGGGATCCTGCCTGTCTCCACGGGAGGGGACCACACCTACTGGAGCGTACGCAACGGACGCAGTGCGCGGGCCTCCACCCCGAGAGGCGACTTTGCGCTCCGCTGGCGTCAGACCGGCTGGGTCTGCGATCGGACGACCGGCTGGTGCGTATACAAGTACTGGGCGTTCAGCGACTTCTACGGATTGCACGGGTATCGGTCGGTGCCGGCGGAACCGGCATCCCACGGCTGCGTGCGGCTCACCGTGTGGGACGCCGACTGGATCGAAGGCAAGCTGTTCATCGGCATGTCGGTCCACATCTGGGACCGGCTCCCCGCTCCGGAAGCACCCCTGGTTGAACCACGAGTGCTCATCGCGCTCGGGAACATGATCGGCTAGCCAAGGGCCTGCCGGTACGCTGACCGGCGCCCATGCGCGTCCTGTCTCCCCGAGCAGTCGTCTTCGCCATCGCCCTCACGTTGGGGGTACAAGCGTGCAACGACCAGCCGACCGTGCCCACACCGGCTCGACCCTCGGATACCGGAGACCCGCTCCGACCGTGCACGACGACGATCTTGCAGCCGGCGGCCGATCCTGCCACGGCGCCTTCGATCGTGTCGCTTGCCTCCGGCGCCAGCGCGCAGGTGTCGGCGAGCATCGCCCAGGCAACCTTTCGCTGTTCCCGCGACGTGGTGGTGGCCCTCCAGGCGGACCCCGTTCTCGCCGCCCTCGGCGGGAGGCTGGCGGCTCATCTCGGCGCACCGCTTCTCCTGGTGGGCGACCGGGGAACCGGGGCCACCGAGTACGAGGTCGACCGACTCGGCCCGGAAAGAGTGTGGGAGCTCGGCGTACTGGGGGTCACCGTTCCCGAGTTCACCGAGACCATCATCGTGGAGGGTGATGCCGCCGCCGTGGCCGATCGAGTCAATAGAGAACTCGGGGCTGGCGGCGATCTCGTTCCGCTCCCTTCCGACCCCAATGGGGCCGCCAGGGCGCTCGCCGACGCGATCGGCCAGGCCCGGGGCCTGGACCCAGGAGGCGAGGGCGACCCGACGGAAGGGGAGTTCCTGAGTGCCGGCCCGGCGGTGTCGGGGTGGGTGTGGTTGGTGGACCATGACGACGCCGCAGTGCATATGGCGGCTATGGCGGCAGCGGCCAACACGGACGGGCTCATGGCCGCAGTCGAGGGATTCGACCTGCGGGCCAACCCCGAGGCAGGAAGGCTGCTGCGGCTCAGCGCCGGGGCGGTCACGGTCCGGACCGTCGGCGTCACCGAGGAGGCCCGGTGGCAGCTGCCGATCATCATGTCGGGCCAGGAGCTACCCGGAGGTGGCTACCTGCTCGAAGACCGCCGGCTGGTTGCCCTGTACGGGAACCCACTGACCAACCAACTCGGGATCCTCGGACGACAGGGCCTCGAAGAATCGGTCGGGTTGGCCCGAGAGTACGCCGCACCATATGGGGCGGACGGGGTGATGGTCATTCCCACGTTCGAGATCATCGCCAGCGTCGCCGCCGGCGACGCTGGAGCCGACGGCAACTTCTCGAACGAGATGCCGCTCAGCGTGCTCCGACCGATGATCGACACCGCCCGTCGCGAGGGTTTCTACGTCGTCCTCGACCTGCAGTCGGGGCGCAGTCACTTCCTCGATCAGGCTCGGCTCTACGAAGAGCTGCTTCTCGAGCCACATGTGGGTCTCGCCCTCGACCCCGAGTGGCGTCTCGCTCCCGATCAGGTCCACCTGCGCCAGATCGGAAGCGTCAGGGCCGCCGAGGTCAACGAGGTCTCCGAGTGGCTCGCCGCGCTGGTGCGCGAGCACGACCTGCCCCAGAAGCTGTTCCTCCTCCACCAGTTCTCGTTCACCATGCTCCAG
>DATKBG010000049.1:0-4074 GCA_035514255.1 Acidimicrobiia bacterium | reverse complement strand
GACCCTCCATACGCGCGGTCGCAGCGTCGGTGGATGCCGTACTATGCCGGTCCTCGCCGGAGTAGCTCAGGGGTAGAGCAGCTCACTCGTAATGAGCAGGTCCGGGGTTCAAATCCCCGCTCCGGCTCCAATCGGTGGGTGGTGTCCCTCAGCCCGCAGATTGACACGCAAAGCTTGCCATCGCGGCCTCTTAGCCGTCGGGTCCAGTGGGGTAGTACTCGGCGGACACAGAGTTCTCGCTGCTCCTACACTCGCATCAACCTGCAGGAGATGAGGCCATCGGAGGAGCGCAGAAGAAGAGCCTCGATGCCCCCGACGAGCAGATCCAGTTCGAGGGACTCAGCGCGGACATCGTGCAGGTGGGCGAAGCCTCCGTCTCCCTCAGTGTGTTCCAACCCGGGGCCCACTGCGCCCTGGGCGGTCGCAGGCTGACCGGTAACCGGCGAGCCGAGCAGAGCTGCCAGGCGCACCACAGTGGTGTGGTCCTCGAAGGCCTCCTGCACGTGGAGATGGACGACGGATCGCTTCTCGACATCGGGTCCAACGACGTCTACGACATCCCTCCCGGCCACGACGGTTGGGTCGTGAGCGAGCGCCCCCTGCGGATGATCAATTGGTCGGGGGTGCGCACATGGTTGCCCGATCCGGAAACCGGTGAACGGGTGGTCCTGACGTTGCTCATCTCGGACATCGTCGGATCCACTGAACTGGCGGTCCAGCTGGGCGACATGGCCTGGCGTGAGCTCTTGGGACGGCACAACCGTGAGGTCCGGGATCAGTTGGACCGCTTCCGGGGCCGTGAAGTCACCACCACGGGCGACGGGTTCCTGGCAGTGTTCGACGGCGCCGCTCGGGCGATTCGCGCCGGCATCGGTATCCGCGATCGAGCGCGGACCCTTGGTCTCGAGGTTCGAATCGGGCTTCATACCGGTGAGGTTGAGCTGGTGGGCGACGACGTCCGGGGGGTGGCTGTACACGAGACCGCACGCATAGCCTCGGCAGCATCGTCCGGCCAGATCTTGATCTCCGCTACGACCCATCAGCTGGCGTCGGGAGCGGGGTTGGTGATCGAGCATCAGGGAGAGCGCGAACTCAAAGGGCTATCGGGTCCTCGGAGCGTCTTCTCCGTGGAGGCGCAGGCCGTGGAGGCGCAGGCCGAGGACCAGACGAGTCGCCTGGCGCCCTAATGAGCACTTGGCTCACCTGGCCGTGAGCTTGCTCGGGCTCAGCGCTCCTCGGCGATCTCCTTGATTGTCCTGAGCCGTCGATCCCACTGCTGGCCGATGCGCTTGAGCTGGGCGGCAGTCGTCGACAGCCGATCGCCAACCGGGCGATAACGCACCTCGCGTCCGGCGGGCGTGCTGGTCACGAGGCCGGCTCGGTTTAACACGCCGAGGTGGCGGGCAATGGCCTGGCGGGACACCGGGAGGCGATTGGCCAACGCCGAGGCCGAGAGGTCCCGCTCCCCCAACTCCTCGAGGATGCGCCAGCGGGTCTCGTCGGCGAGAGCCGATAGAACCGGCATTACCGAAATGGTCACGCTGATTCCGTCAGGTAAGCGACCAGCTCATCGAGCTCGGAGTCCCAGCCGCCGCGGTTGTCCTCCATCGAGTCGGCCGGATCGGCGAGGTCGGCGAAGCCGGACTCGACCACGGTGAGCAGAGTGCCGCCGTCGACCTCCTCGAGCGTGAACCGAGCCGTTGTGGAGTTCTGCGGGGTGATCGGCTCGCCCGGTGTGCCCCAGGTGAAGGCAAACACCGCCGGCTCGTCGACCTCCTCGATGCGCACCGGGAACTCGCCGTAGCCCTCCCAGCCGAACGAGCCGTCGGCGCCCACCGTCAGGGAGTTGAAGCGCGCCGGCTGGCCAAACCACTTCGCGATCTCCTCGGGGACGGTGATCGCCTCCCACACCCGTTCTCGTGAGGCGGCGATGAACACGGAGCGGGTGACCGTGTACTGCTCGGCATCGATCCGGGCTGGCATCGTCAGATCCTGCATCAATACTCCTCGTGCGACTATCTGCAACTCTAGTGTTGCACTTTAGTCTCCGCACGGAAGTAGCGGTAGAAGCACCAGACCGACACCGCGGTGAGCAGGTGCCACAGGGCATGGCCCTGGAGGAGGCTGTGGGGATCGCACCACGGACCGTCGGTGCGAGACACCGTCCATACCCCGAACGCGACGGCGAAGGAGCCGAGGCCGGCCCAGAACCAGGGCATGCGACGCGGGTGGATCGGCCGGGGTGCCCACGGTCGGAACCGTGGATACGACACCGCCGCTTCGAGAAGCAGGGTGAATGCGACCACCACGCCGAACATGGTCTTCCCGTGCTCGGGCGGCAGCAGGCCGATCAGCACCGAAAACACGGCGAGCAGCGCGGCGAACCATCCGACGAACCGCCCCCACGACCAGTCGTGGATCCGGGCGAGGTCGTAGGCGATGATGAACCCGATGAAGGCATGCATCGATTGAACGTCGATGAACCCGCCCCACGCCTTCAACGACCCGTGGAAGGCGAACGAGCCGGCCCCGAGGAAGATGGCTACCGAGCCGTAGAGGCGGGGATAGCGGAGGTCGGCCTCCATGCGAGCAGCCGAGGGGGAGCGGCGTCGTGCAGTGTCGGCCAGAACGAGGAGACCGACGATGACGAACCCGAGATTGGACCAGGCATTGGCCGGCTGTTCCGCCATGCCGCCGCGGGGTGCCTCGCAGTAGCAGTCCCCCAACGCCAGACACTCGTCGGGACCGCCGGGATACCCACCCATCGACAGCGCGGCGAATCCGGCGAAGACGGCTGCGACCACCACCAGCCCGAGGATCAGATCACGGTGTCGACGCACGATCCGGGAGCCGCCTGCCCCCGACTGATTCACGTCGCTTCCTCCAGCCGCACTAGGTCAGGGATGGCTCGGGTCACGCACGATCCCCGCAGCCTGCTGATGCGACCGAACGAAGGCGATGATCGAAGCCACCTCGTCTCTCGACAGTGAAGGCATCGGCAGCATCGGGCCGAAATTCCAGTGGTGAGGCACTACCCCTGATGCGACCGCCCGCTGGAATGCCTCATCCGGGTGGTGATTCGGTGCGTAGATCACATCGAGAAACGGTGGTCCCTGAACAGTCCCCTGGAGGTCGGCGCCGTGGCACACCGCGCAGTTCGCCAGGTAGAGCGCCTCGCCGGCAACGACATCGCCCGATCCACCGGCTGGCCCGGGGTCGTCTCCTGCGACGGAAAGGGCGACAGCGATGACCCCGCCGAGTACGACCGCCAGTCCGACCCACAGCAGCCAACCGGAGGCCCTACGCGGGTTTCCGCCGGAGGGTCGGGAGGGCTGGCCCCGGCGTCGTCGTGCCATGCAAAAAGCCTACCGGGGAAGCCGCTCACCCAGCATCGGCATCACATGGCGTGGCGACGCGCATCCCACTCGTAGTCGTGGGCGTACCCGTCGTCATAGACGTATGGCGCGTCGATGAGGCTCACCTCCATGAAGGTGTAGCCGGGGTAGGCCGGATCCTCGTAGAGCTCGGCGATCACGTCGCTGGGGAGTAGTTCGGCGATTCGGAGCATCTCGTCGCGGTCCTCGTAGCCCGAGCCGACGAAGAAGAGACCACCCTCGCGGTCGAGTCGCTCGACGAGCTCGGCCGCCACGGCGCGACGCCACGATCGGCGCGAAAGGCGTTCTCCGAGAGTCGGCATCGATGCTCCTCGACAAATGACAGCCCTGTGATTGTATGGAGCCCCGCGCCCCGGGAAGGGATTTGAGGTAAGGCGTAATTCGCGATTCGCGAATCGCGATTCGCGAATCGCAAGAATCGCTCGTCAGGGCGTACGTAGTGATCGCCCTCCCCCCTCCCCTGACGGCGACGCCGTCAGGTACTCCCCCCTTCGGGGGGAGAGAGTCCTGGGCCGCACTGTGCCGTGCCTCACCAACCGCAATTACGAATAGCGAATCGCTAATAGCGAACGCGCTATCTAGGTACCTCGCTCCAGGGGAGGTCTTTGTCGACCCGGGGTTCGCCGGGGAGGCCGAGGATCCGCTCGCCCACGATGTTCTTCATGATCTCCGAGGTGCC
>DATKBG010000048.1:0-2885 GCA_035514255.1 Acidimicrobiia bacterium | reverse complement strand
TCGCTGTGAGTGGTTTCGCGTGCCGTCTCGATGCAGCCGCCCTGGTCGATCGAGATGTCGACCATCACCGAGCCGGGTCGCATCGCCGTTACGAGATCCTCGGTGACGACGATGGGTGCTCGGGCTCCGGGGACGAGGACCGCGCCGATGACGAGATCCGACTCGGCAACAAATCGTTCGATCGCCAGGGTCGACGAGGTCACCGTGGTGAGGCGGCCCCAGCGCAGCTCCTCCAGGTGCCGCAAGGGGGCCACGTTGATGTCGAGGATCACCACCTGAGCGCCCATGCCCACCGCGATCATGGCGGCGTTGCGTCCGGCCATACCGGCGCCGAGCACGGTGACCTTGCCGGGAGACACCCCCGGGACGCCACCGAGCAGCACTCCGCGGCCCCGGGGCCGCTCCAGGTAGTGGGCACCGGCCTGGACAGCCATCCTGCCGGCGATCTCGCTCATCGGAGCCAGCAGTGGCAGGGCGCCGTTGGCCAGTTGCACCGTCTCGTAGGCGATCGCCGTGGCGCCCGATTCGATCAGACCCCTGGCCTTATCCGGGTAGGCGGCGAGGTGGAGGTAGGTGAACAGTGTGTGCCTGGGCTCGAGCATGGAGATCTCGGATGGCTGCGGTTCCTTCACCTTGACGATCAGGTTGGCGCCGCCGAACACGTCCGCCGCCCGCGGGACGATCTCGGCGCCGACCGATTCGTATGCGGCGTCGGTGATCGACGAGCCGGTTCCGGCGTCCCGTTCGACCAGGACGCGGTGACCGTTCACCACCAGCTCCCGCACCCCCACAGGGGTGAGAGCCACGCGGTACTCCTCGGTCTTGATCTCCCTCGGCACCCCGACGATCACGACGGTCTCCCTGACAGCGGCACTACGGCTGCAAGATTGGCAGGTTCGCGTGCAGCGCGTGCTTGGACACGAAGGAAGTGCTTGGGGTTACCGCGACCGCCGCGGCTCACAGCTAACAGCTCACAGCTAACAGCCAAACCGCTCTGGCTGTGAGCTGTTGACTGTTAGCTCTTTGCTCGCTGCTTGCTTGCTGCCTGCTGCTTGCTGGCGCTCTCTACCATCCCCCTCTGAATGACCACCACTGCTGCCATCGTCCTTGCCGGCGGGCGATCCAGTCGTCTGGGTCGACCGAAGCAACTCGTCGAGGTCGACGGCGTGCTGCTGCTCCAGCGAGTGGTGGACGCGGTTCGCTCCTGGCCGGTGGACCCGGTCGTCGTGGTGCTGGGCTCAGGTGCTGATGACATCCTCGAGGCCATCGACTTCGGGGAGGCGACGGTGGCGGTCAACGACGATTGGGGGGAGGGGATCGCATCGTCGCTTCGGGTGGGGCTCGACATCCTGTCGCGGGATTCCAAGCTGACCCACGTGCTGGTGGCGCTCGGCGACCAGCCGTCCATCCCCAACGAGGTCCCGCAACGACTGATCGAGGCGGCGATGGATACCACCAAGCAGGCGGTGGTCCCCGTGTATCGGTACGACCGGGGGAATCCCGTCCTTCTCGAGCGTTCGCTGTGGGAACGGCTCATGACCCTCGAAGGGGACACCGGCGCATCGGCGTTCCTGGCCGCTCATCCCCGTGTCGTCGAGGAGGTCCGTTTCGACCACATGCCGCCGCGCGACATCGACACCGAATTCGACGTCGCCGACCTCGATTGACGGAGCCAGCGACCTGTTCGCGTACCCCCTGAGCGCGCCGTTCGGTGATTTCGGTAGTCTCGGCCCCCGTCTCGGGTAGGCCACCCGGGCGGTGAACAGATCGGGCCGACTTGGAAGGAGTGGGATGCCGTCGATCGCCAGCATCCATGGATTGGGGGTCAGGCAAGCGACGACCCTGCGCAAGCATCGCATCCGTACGACCGAGGCGCTGCTGCGCCGCGCCTCGACCAAGGCGGCCCGCAAGCGGCTGGCCACCGAGACGAAGATCCCGGAGGCCTCCATCCTCGAGTGGGTCAACCGGGCCGACCTCATGCGGGTCAAGGGCATCGGCACCGAGTACTCGGACCTGCTGGAGGAGGCTGGCGTCGACACGGTGCGTGAACTCAAGACCCGCAAGCCCGCCAACCTTCACGCCACCCTGGTCGCCGCCAACGACAAGCGGCGTCTGGTGCGTCGACTGCCCACCGTGGAGATGGTCGAGAAATGGGTCTCCGCGGCGGCGTCGCTGGCGCCGATGGTCAAATACTGAGGGGCCAGGGGCCAGGGTGAGGGTCCAGGGGCGAGGGGCGAGGGTCGAGGGCGGTCGGATCCCGTTCCCGTTCGTGCGATCGCTGTGACCCACTGGCTCTGAATACCGAGCGAGCAGCCACTCGAGCCGGTGTCCCACTCGAGACGGGTATCGTCGCTCTGATGGCACGCCCTGCTGGCGACGACTCGATGATCGTGGTGATGCGGGCCGACGCGTCCACCGCCGATGTCGAGCAGGTGGTGCAGCGACTCACCGATATCGGCGCCGAAGCCCACGTCTCCGAAGGTCGTCGCCGCACCATCATCGGCGCGGTCGGTGACCGGGCGGCGATTCAACAGCTGCCCTGGGAGGCGTTCCCGGGGGTTGAACGCGCCGTGCCGGTCCTCAAGCCCTACAAGCTGGTGAGTCGCGACTTCCAGAACGCATCCACGGTCGTCGACGTCGGTGGTGTGATGGTGGGGGACGGTTCGGTCACCGTGATGGCCGGTCCGTGTGCCGTCGAGGATCGCGAGCAACTGTTTGCCGCTGCTGGAGCGGTCGCCCGGGCGGGTGCCTCCATTCTGCGCGGGGACGCCTTCAAGCCGCGGACCTCCCCGTACTCATTCCAGGGACTCGGCGAGAAGGGGCTCGAGCTTCTCGTCGAAGCAAGGGCCGAGTTCGGGCTTCCGTTCGTCGCCGAAGTGGTCGAC
>DATKBG010000047.1:0-6171 GCA_035514255.1 Acidimicrobiia bacterium | reverse complement strand
GGTCGCCTACGGAATGCCGGGGGTGCTGGTGGACGGCAACGACGCCCTGGCCATGCTGGCGGTCACCACCGAGGCGGTCGAGCGGGCGCGTTCCGGCGGTGGGCCGACCCTCATCGAGGCGCTTACCTACCGGATGGGTCCCCACACCACCGCCGACGATGCCGGCCGGTATCGCGGCGACGACGAGGTGGAGGCATGGCGGATTCGCGATCCGATCGACCGCCTGCGGGGCTACCTCCAGCAAAGCGACGAGTGGTCGGAAGCTTGGGAGAGCGACCTGGAGGTCGCCGCCTCCGCCGAGATCGAAGCCGCCGTCGCCGCTGCCGAGGATCTCGCCGCCTTCGAGCCCGATGCTCATCTCGGTCGGGCCTTCGCCGAGCCGACCCGGCCCCTCGTCGATCAACGGCGCTTCATCCCCGGGGACGATCATGCCTGAGATGACCATGGCCCAGGCGCTCAACGACGCTCTCGACCTCGCCCTCGCCGACGAACGGGTGGTGGTGATCGGTGAGGACATCGGGACCACTGGAGGCGTCTTTCGGGTCACCGATGGACTCGCCGCCAGGCACGGCTCGGAGCGGGTTATCGACACACCGGTGGCCGAGTCGGGGATCGTCGGTGCGGCCTTCGGGATGGCGGTGGCCGGGCTCAGGCCGGTCGCCGAGATCCAGTTCCTCGGCTTCGCCTATCCGGCCTTCGACCAGATCGTCAGCCATGTCGGGAGGATCCGCAACCGTTCCAACCACCGGTTCAGCGCCCCGATGGTGATTCGCATCCCCTACGGCGGCGGTATCGGGGCAGCCGAGCACCACAGCGAGTCGAACGAGGCGATCTTCGTGCACACCCCGGGGATCAAGGTGGTGGTGCCGGCGACGCCGCGCGACGCCAAGGGCCTGCTGCTGGCGGCGATCGATGACCCCGATCCGGTGGTGTTCCTGGAACCGATCCGGGTCTACCGGGCGATCAAGCAGGACGTTCCCGAGGGCCGCTACACGGTCCCGATCGGTGTCGCCGAGGTTGTCCGCGAGGGCACCGATGTGACCATCGTGTCCTACGGTGCGGTGCTGCGCGACGCTCGACGCGCCGCAGAAGCGTTGGAGGGCGAGGAGGTGTCTGCCGAGGTGATCGACCTGCGCACTCTGTCGCCCCTGGACGCCGACACCGTGGTCGAGTCCGCGCGCAAGACCGGCAGGGTCGTCGTCGCCGTCGAGGGTCACCGCACGCTGTCGGTGGCATCAGAGGTGGCCGCCTTGGTCCAGGAGCGTGCGCTGTACTCGATGCTGGCGCCCGTGGAGCGCGTCACCGGCTTCGATACGGTGGTGCCGCTCAAGCGCACCGAGCATCACTACATCCCGAGTCCGGAACGGATCGCAGCCGCCGTTCGACGGACCCTGGAGGCCTGATGGCGTTCGAGTTCCACCTCCCCGACATCGGTGAAGGTCTGGCCGAGGCGACCATCGTGGCGTGGCGGGTACCGGTGGGGGGCACCGTCGGCCTCGACGAGCCACTCGTCGAAGTGGAGACCGACAAGGCCGTGGTGGAGATCCCGTCGCCGCGTGCCGGCGTCGTCCTCCACCACGGGGCACCCGAAGGGGCCACACTGCTCGTCGACTCGTTGCTGGTGGTCATCGGCGAGCCCGGCGAGTCGTGGTCGCCTGCGGAGGCGTCGGCTCCCGCCGAACCCGCGTCAGTATCGGCGACCACTCGTCCCGCAGCGCCGATCGTGGGGACGCTCGAGGAGGCGACCGAGACGGTGGGGGAGGCCAGGGACGGGCGCGCTCTCGCCCTGCCGGTGGTGCGCCGCCTCGCCTTCGAGTTGGGCGTCGATCTCGCCACCGTGGAGGGGACCGGACCGGGCGGGCGTATCACCCGCGAGGACGTCGAGCGGGCGATGGCCGGGGGAGGTCCCGTCGATCGGGTGCGCCTGTCGGCGACCCGTCTGGCGATCGCCCGCAACCTGACCCGGTCGTGGCAGGAGATCCCGCACGTCACCACCTATGCGGCGGCCAATGCCACCGGGTTGCTCGCCGAACGCTCACGACTCGGCGCCGATCGGGCCATGCCCCTCGAGGCGCTGTTGATCTCGGCGCTCGTGCCGCTATTGCGGGAGTTCCCGGAGTTCAACGCCACGCTCGACGGCGAGTACGTGCTCTACCGACGCCACTACGACATCGGCTTCGCCGTGGACACCCCCGATGGGCTGATGGTGGCGGTGGTTCGCGAGGCCGACGACCGGACGGTCCATGAGATCGCCCACGAGGTGCTGCGTCTCGCCGGGGCGGTACGCCAGCGCCGGGCGACTCCAGCCGACCTCCGCGGCGCCACCTTCACCGTGTCGAACATCGGGGCTGTCGGCGGGGGCTACGGCACGCCGATCATCCCGTACGGGACCACGGCGATCCTGTCAGTGGGGCGCGCCGAACCCGTCCCGGTGGAGAGCGATGGGGCGATCACCATGCGCCGGCAGTTGCCGCTGTCGCTGTCTTACGATCACCGGCTCATCGACGGGGCGCTGGGTCGCCGATTCCTCGGGTCCATCGTCGAGGCGATTGAGGCGCGGGGTTAGTTCTCGGCTGAGGCGAGGGCTGCCAGTGCGGCTGAATGCAGGTGCCCGTTGGTCGCCAGGGCATGGCCATGGTCGATCCCGGGGTTGCCGTCGAGGCTGGTGAACCGGCCTCCTGCCTCCTCGACGATCACCGTCAGCGGCGCCAGGTCCCATACCGCGGCGACCGGTTCGATGACGATGTCCACGCCGCCCTCGGCGAGCAGCATGAAGGCCCAGAAGTCGCCGAACCCCCGGGTGCGAGAGCACTGTCCGGACAGGGCCAGAGCCGCGTCGAGGCGAGCGGGTGGGAGGCCGTCCAGAGAGTTGAGCGACAGCTGTGCCTCGCCGAGGTCGGTGACCTCCGACACCGAGATCTGCCGATCGTTGCACCAAGCGCCATCGCCGCGGTTCGCCCACCACCGCATGCCCAGTGCCGGCGCCGACACCACTCCGCAGGTCACCACCCCATCGATCTCGAGGGCGATCAGGGTGCCCCATACGGGTACCCCGCGAACGAAATTCACCGTGGCGTCGATCGGATCGATGATCCAGCGCCGGGAGCCCCCACCGTCGAAGCCGTACTCCTCGCCGAGGATGGCGTCGTTCGGGGCCTCATGGCCGATCACTTCACGGATGACCTGTTCGGCGCGGCGGTCGGCCTCGGTGACCACGGTCGCGTCGGCCTTGGTGCTGACAGCGAGGTCGGGGTCGCGGAACCGGGGGAGGGTGACGGCATCGGCGGCGTCGGCGGCGCTCAGCGCGGTGGTCAGATCGGGACTCGACGCCATGACGGCCCATGTTATAAGTGGCGAGGCCCGCTACCGGCTACCGGCTACCGGCTAGACATCCCAGGTGTCTGGGCTGGTAGCTGGTAGCTGGGAGCCGGCGGCTGGTTGCTACCTTCATCGGCGTGATTCACGACGACAATCCGTTTGTCGACGCCGAGGAGGACCGCGACCCGATCAGGCGCTTGCGCGGGAGGCTCGCCGCGCCGGTGACCATCGTCACCTCGGGGCCCCCGGCGGCCCGGACCGGACTCACCATCTCGTCGCTCGTTGTCGTCGAAGGCGACGAGCCGCTCGTGTTCTTCCTGCTCGGCGAGCTGAGCGACCTATGGGATCGCATGCTCGACACCGGGACCTTCGTGGTGCACGTGCTCGAGCAACAGCATCGGGGGTTATCCGATCGGTTCGCCGGTTATCGCCCCAGCCCGGGTGGCCTGTTCCACGGGGTCTCCGTCGTCGACGGTGACCACGGTCCGGTGATCGATGGCATCGCGACCCGTGCGGCGTGCCGCTTCGTCGGTAGCCGGACCGCCGGACCCCTCGTCCTGGTGGAAGGCGCCATCGATGAGGTGACGCTCCACGATCTGACCGAGCCCCTCCAGTACTTCCGGGGGCGCTACATCGGCGGGGACCGCGAGTGAACGTCGAGGTCCTCGCCGTCGGGACCGAGTTGCTCCTCGGGCAGATCATCAACACCAACGGCGCCCACATCGGGGCCCGGCTCGCCGAGTTCGGCATAGACCACTACCGCCAGGCCGTGGTCGGCGACAACCTGGAACGGCTGACCGATGCGATCGGTGAGGCGGCAGTACGGGCCGATGCCCTCATCGTCACCGGCGGCCTCGGACCCACCCAGGACGACCTCACCCGGGAGGCGCTCTGTGCCGCCGCCGGGGTCGAGATGCGCCGCTCGGAGGAGCAGGAGGATGCGTTGCGGGACCTGTGGGCGCGGCGGGGGCGCCAGATGCCGGCGAGCAACCTGCGCCAGGCCCAGTACCCCGACGGTGCCGAGATGCTGTCGAACCGAAAGGGCACCGCACCGGGACTGCGCATGCGCATCGGATCGTGCCTGGTCTTCGCTCTCCCCGGGGTGCCCGAGGAGATGGAAACCATGCTCGACGAGTTCGTTCTCCCAACCCTCGTCGGCGAGAACCAGGGCGAGCGGGGGGTGATCGTCAGCCGACTCCTGCGCACCTGGGGTGAATCCGAGTCTCGGATCGCCGAACTGCTCGCCGACATCTACTCGGGTTCTACCAATCCGACTCTGGCCTTTCTGGCGAGCGGCGGCGAGATCAAGCTGCGCCTCACGGCGCGCGCTGCCGACGCTGCGGCCGCCGACGCAGCGATCGAACCGATGGAGGCGGAGATCAGAGGGCGGCTCGGGGCTCTCGTCTTTGGTGCCGACGACCAGACCATCGAGACGATCGTGCTCGATGCCTGCCGCCGTCGCGGGTGGCGCATGGCCACCGCAGAATCGATGACCTCCGGCCTGGTCGCTGTTGCCCTGACGATGGTGCCGGGGGCATCCGAGGTGTTTGCCGGGGCGATCGTCGCCTACACCGCATCGGTCAAGGAGACGGCCCTGGGAGTGCCGGCGAGCCTGATCGCCGAGCACGGCCAGGTCAGCGCCGAAGTGGCCCTGGCGATGGCAGACGGAGCCGTGGATCGCCTCGGTGTCGAGGTGGCGGTAGCGGTGACAGGCGCCGCCGGCCCGGACCCGCTCGACCGCGAACCGGGGACGGTGGTCATCGCGGTGCGAACCCCGGAAGCAACGAGAACCCGCGAGTTGGTGCTCCCGGGCGACCGCGAACGGGTGCGTACTTATGCGACCACGGCTGCCCTGCACCAGGTGCGGCTCGCCCTGACACAGGGGGATGCGTGAGCCGGGTGTTCCTGGCGGTGCCGCTGGCCGACGAGACGCGCCACGCGCTGGCGGCGGCGATTCGCCAGGCACTCCCGGACGGCGTGCCGGGGCGACCCGTGCGACCACAGGAGTGGCACCTCACGTTGCGGTTTCTCGGCGAGGTGGACGCCCCGACGCTCGACCGGGTCATGGCCGCGATGGACGGCGCCGACCTGGGACCGCGGTTCACGATCAGGTTGAGTGGTCTGGGCGCCTTCCCGAAGGCGAGCGCCGCCCAGGTGCTCTGGGTGGGAATGATGGAGGGTGCGGAACGGGTCACCCTCCTGGCGGAGCGCGCCGACGAGGCGCTCGTCGCTGCCGGGCTCGAACCGCAGGACCGGCCGTATCGACCGCATCTGACCGTGACCCGGCTTCGCCCCAGTGAGTCGGTGCGCCACCTCATCGATGGTGCCGGGACGATCGACGTGCGATGGAAGGTCGACCGCGTCGTGCTCTACGAAACCCGCCTGCGACGCGGAGGCGCAAAGTACCGAGAGTTGGAGGAGTTCCCCCTCGGGGAGTAGCGGGCCACGGTACTTGGTACTTGGTACTTGGTACTTGGACTAGAGCGCTAGCGGATTGGCGGGCAGCGGTCCCCTTTTTGCGGTTCCTCCCCCCGACGGGGGGAGTCCCGTAGGGAGCGGCGCGACCGGCGGGGAGGGGGGAGGGCGAACGCTACGTGGGCCTCGCGACGGCTTTGGCCTCCCCCTCCGTCATCGGCCTTCGGCCGCTGCCACCTCCCCCTTCGGGGGAGGGGACCGCGGAGTGGGGTCCTTTTTGCGGGTCCTCCCCCCGAAGGGGGGAGTCCCGCAGGGAGCGGAGCGACCGGAGAGGAGGGGGGAGGGCGAACGCTACGTGGGCCTCGCGACGCGTCTGGCCTCCCCCTCCGTCATCGGCTGCCGCCGCTGCCACCTCCCCCTACGGGGGAGGGGACCGCA
>DATKBG010000046.1:0-4657 GCA_035514255.1 Acidimicrobiia bacterium | reverse complement strand
GTCGGAGCCGTGGCCGCGGGCCGCTGGAAGACCCAGATCAACGAGAACGGCAAGGCTCCTGCGTTTTGGGCGACGCTGCCCGAGGCGAACCACAACGAAATCGTCGGCTGGACGGCTCACCCCGATCTCAGCCGGGACTCGATGGCCGCGGTCTTCCTCGAGGACGAGCACGACCATCCCCGCGTGATGCTGCGTTCGACGGTGACGCGGGAGCTGATAGAGCGGTCGGTGCCCATCGCCGGAGTGGTCGCGTCGCGCGGGACCAGCCCCCTGGCGCGGATCATGGCCCTGTCCGTCGTCGGCGACCTGGTGTCGGTCCGCCTGGCCGAGATGGCCGACGTCGACCCCGTCCCGGTGGACATCATCGAAGACCTGAAGAAGCGCTTGGCTGGCGGATGACGTCTGTGACCGAGATCGGCCCATACCAAGTACCAAGTACCAGGTACCTCGATACTTCCGGGTGCCATTCGACCCGAGACTGGAGTGCTCTACATGTCTGACATTGCTGACCCGAGCCTTGCCGACGCCGGGCGGTTGCGCGTCGAGTGGGCCAACAGCCGGATGCCGGTACTGGCATCGATTCGCGAGCGCTTCGAGCGGGACCTTCCGCTCGCGGGGCACACCGTCGCCGCCTGCCTGCATGTGACCGCGGAGACGGCGAACCTCATGCTCACCCTGCGCGCTGGCGGGGCCGACGTGGCCCTCTGTGCCTCCAACCCGCTGTCTACCCAGGACGACGTGGCTGCGGCGCTCGTCGCCGATGGCATCCCGGTGTACGCGGTTCGCGGCGAGGACGACGACACCTACTACCAGCACATTCGCCAGGTGCTCGATCTCAATCCCGACGTCACCATGGACGATGGGGCCGATCTCGTCACCACCCTGCTCAAGGAGCGCCCGGATCAAAAGGTCATCGGGTCCACCGAGGAGACCACGACCGGCGTCATCCGGCTACGGGCGATGGCCGCGTCCGGGGTGCTGCGGTTCCCGGTGGTGGCGGTCAACGATTCGGCGACGAAGCATCTCTTCGACAACCGACACGGCACCGGCCAGTCGGCTCTCGATGGCGTGATCCGGGCGACCAACCTGCTGATCGCTGGCAAGACCGTGGTGGTGATCGGTTACGGCGACTGCGGCGTCGGAGTCACTGCCCGGGCTCGAGGCATGGGCGCTCGAGTGGTGGTCGTCGAGATCGATCCGGTGCGGGCGCTCGCCGCTGCCATGGAGGGTTACACGGTGGCGACCATGGAACAGGCCGCCGCGATGGGCGACCTGTTCATCACCGTCACCGGCAACACGAGCGTCATCCGGGGTGAGCACTTCGACCTCATGCACGACGGGGTGATCCTGGCCAATGCGGGCCACTTCGACGTGGAGATCGACCTGGAGGAGCTCGAACGCCGATCCACCGGCAAGCGGCGGCTCCGCCACGAGTTGGACGAGTGGACCCTGCCCGACGGTCGCCGCATCCATGTGATCGCCGAGGGCCGACTGGTCAACCTGGGCGCTGCCGAGGGTCATCCCGCCGAGGTGATGGACATGTCGTTCTCCAACCAGGCGCTCGCTGCCGAGTGGCTGATCCGGGTGGGTGGTGAGCTCGAGGCGGAGGTCCACCGGCTCCCGGAGTATCTCGACGGTGAGGTTGCAGCGATCGCCCTGCATCACCTGGGCGGTTCACTCGACGTGCTCACGCCCGAGCAGGAGGCCTACCTGGCGTCCTGGGAGCAGGGAACGTGAGTCAGTCGCCGGCTCCCAGCTACCAGCTTCCGGCCAGAATGTCGCGAGGGTCGTCGGGTGTCAGCTCTTCGATGGTGGCTGGTAGCTGGTAGCCGGTAGCTCCCCGCCAACCTCGACCTTCACCGGGCCAGCGTTTTCGATCACCTCGACGATTTCCCGGGCGACGAGTTCGTGCCGTACCAGCAGTGCATCGCGGAGGGCTTCGATGAGGTGCCGGTTGTCGTGGAGCAGCGCCTCGACCACGTCGCGCTGCTCGTCGAGGATTCGTTCGACCGCCTCGCGTGCCTTCCCGTCGGACAGGACGCGCGTCACCAGGTCGCCGCTGAGCGGACCGGCGTCGGCCCCGCGGAACGACACGAGTGATCCTCCCTGGCCCATGGAGCCGACCATCTCGGCGGCGAGGGCAGTGGCCGTGGCCAGGTCGCCGGCAGGGCCGGTGCCCGACTCTCCGTAGAACATCTGCTCGGCCACCATGCCGCCGAGGGCGATCTGGATGAGGGCGATCGTTTCGGATCGGCGACGCGTGTAGCGCTCCTCGGTGGCGCTGTGGGCGAGCAGGCCGAGAGCATCCTTGCGCTTGATGATCGACAGCATCTCGAGCTTGCGGCCCCGCCCGACCAGGTGCGCCACCACGGCGTGACCGGACTCGTGAACGGCGATGGTCTCGCGTTCCTCGACGGTGTATTCGACCGGCTCGGCGAGCCCGATCTCGGTGTCCATCCGGGCCCGGCGCACGTCGTCGATGCTGAGGCATCCCCGCTCGTCGCGCAGCGCGAACAGCAGGGCCTCGTCGAACAGGCGCTCCAAGGCCGCCGGTGAGTACCCCATGGTCACGGCCGACAGGTCGTCGCGGGCTTCGTCGGTGACCGACTCGTCGTGGGCCTTGGATTCGAGGAAGTAGTCGATCAGCTCGCGTCGCTGCCGCTTGCCGGGAAGCCCGAAGTGCAGGGACCGGTCGAAGCGGCCGGGCCGGAGAAGGGCGGGGTCGAGCGTGTCGGCGCGGTTGGTGGCACCGATGAGCAGCACGTTGGCGAAGGCAGGCATGCGGGTCTTCAGGTGGAGGTGCGGCGGGAGAAACCGGTTGACGCCTCGTTTGAGGGCGTTCTTGAAGAGCACGCCCCGCGGCGGGTCGTCGAAGGACTGCATCTGGACCAGCAACTCGTTGACGACACCGCCGACGCCCTCGGAGATGGCCCGGTCGACGCGGGTGGCGCTCGCCGTCGCCTGGTTCATGCCTCCGCGACGGCCACCGATGGCGTCGAACTCCTCGATGAAACCGATGGCACCGCCTTCGAGGCGGGCGATTTTGCGCAGCTTCCGGAAGTAGGACCTGATCTTGCGAGCGGTGGCTCCGTACCACATGCTCTGAAAGGCGGTCGAGGAGACGAACAGAAACGGCACCCCAGCCTCGCGGGCCAGCGCCTTGGCGGTGTGGGTCTTGCCGGTGCCGGGTGGCCCCTCGAAGAGGAGCCCGCGGCGGGGACGCCCTCCCATGTTGTCGGTGAAGTGGCGGTGGTTGAGGAACACGTCGAGCGAGTGTTCCACCTCGACGCGGACCTGACCCATGCCACGGATGTCGTCGAAGCCGACGTCGATCTGCTCGGGCAGGAACATGATGTCGGGGGAGCGCCCGTTGCCGAGCGCCTGCACGAGGATCAGGGCGCCGATCAGCAGGACGATCAGCAGTAGCGGCAGCCACATCATGAAGTCGGGTCCGAAGTCGGGCCATCCGGGTGAGACCGGGTTGCCGGCGGCCACTCGAATCCACAACCAGGCAACGACCGGGGCCAACAACCAGGCGACGCGACGGAGCCGCTTCCTGCGCTGTTCCTCTCGGGCCCGGGCGACGTCGACGACCATCACCGAACCCTATACCCTCGGGGTAGGCAGACGCAATACTCACAGTGGTCACCTGTGTGTTATTGCTCACCGCGTATCGGGACTAGTCATTTTCGCGTTGCCTGTTGCCGATTGCCTGGTCCCTGGTGCCTGTTGATCTCCCGGAGTACTTGGTACTTGGTATTTGGTACTTGGATCTGCCTTCTGCTTTCCGGTGTGTACCCCTGGCGCCAGTCACCAATGGCACATAGGTTGCGCCCCATGCCTTGTCTGGTCTGTAGCGCGACGTCGCCGCGGGGGCTGTGCTTGTCGTGTATCGCCACGATGCGTCGCGCCCCGGACGTGGTCCGGCACGGGCTGTTGATCCGACCAGTACTGGTCCACGATGGGGTCGCCCGCACGCTGGTCCACCGGCTCAAGTACGAGGCGTCTCCCCGGGCTGCATCGGTGCTGGCCGCGATGCTGGCAGCGCGACTGCCGCCCGATGCCTCGGCACTGGTACCGGTGCCGCGCGTGATCGCTCGCCGCTGGAGATACGGCGTCGACCCGGGTCGGGAGCTCGCCCGGGCGCTGGCCCGGCGGACCGGTCTGCCTGTGACGGACCCCCTTCGGCCCGCGCTATGGACGGCGCGTCGGGCCGGGCCCGCGGGACGCCGCCGTGGGATCCCCAGGTTTGATACCTCCGGTGGCGTACCCGCCGGTGCCGTCCTCGTCGATGACGTGGTCACTACCGGGGCGACGCTGCTCGCCGCAGCGAACGCCTGTGGCGCCGCCCGGGCGGTGACGGTCTCATCTGCCGTTCGGCCCTGACCTAGTGGCACGGCAGCCGATACGATCGGGGTGTGCCCGTTCTACGGTGGCCGACGATGGTGAGGTGTTCCACCTCCCGACAGCTGCCCTCTCGCGGCGGGCCGTCCGTTCCCACGAAAGGAGTGCCGTGGATATTCGCGTCCACATGAAGCACATCGATCTGTCCGACGAACTCCGTGACCTGGCCCGCGACAAGGTGACTCACGCCGTGCGGGTCTTCGACGATGCCGTCGACTCGGTCGCCCTCGAGTTCAGCGAGCGGCAGAACCCT
>DATKBG010000045.1:0-10946 GCA_035514255.1 Acidimicrobiia bacterium | reverse complement strand
TTGGTCAAAGCGGTCGAGGGTGTCGCCCGGGGGGTCGGTACGGCCGTCCTGGAGGCGCTGGCATCGGACGACGACGAACAGGTGCAGGCGGCGGTGAGCGCGGTGCTGCCCAAGATCATGCGTCTCAGGGAGCGGTTCGATCCCGAGGTGCACGGTGGTGCCCACCTGCTCGGGGTGAAGGGGACGGTGGTGATCGCCCACGGTGCCTCGTCCCGGGTCGCCATCGCCAACGCCCTGCGCGTCGCGGCCGATGGGGCCGACCGGGGCCTCGTCGCACGGATCGAGGCTGGTATCGGTGGATGATCCACTCGACCGCCTCGAGGCTGCTCTCGGCCACTCATTCGCCGACCGGTCGCTGCTGATCGTCGCTCTGACTCACCCTTCGTACGGGGTCGAGCAGGAGCGGCCGGCGGAATCGTATGGTCGGCTCGAGTTCCTCGGCGACGCCGTCCTCGACCTGGTGGTGACCACCGAGCTCTACACCCGTTGGAACATGAGTGAGGGCGAGATGACCAAGACGCGCGCCGCGGTGGTCAGCGAGCGTCCGCTCGCCGTCCTCGGCACCGAGCTCGGCCTTCCCGAGGCGATGTTTCTCGGGAAGGGAGAGGAGGTGTCGGGTGGGCGGCACAAGGAGGCCATCATCTCCGACGTGATGGAGTCGGTACTTGCTGCCGTCTACCTCGACGCCGGGTTCGATGCCGTCTCTGCCGTGATCCTCAACCTGTGGCGGCCGCTCATCAAGCAGGGGGCGGTAACCCCCGGAGAGGCCGATCACAAGTCGGTTCTGCAGGAAGCGCTTGCCATCCGCGGTCAGGTACCGATCTACCGAACCGAAGGCAGCGGCCCGGATCATGAGCGTGTCTTCGACGCTGAGGTTCTGGTCGATGGCGTCGTGGTGGGGCGTGGGACGGGCACCTCGAAGAAGCGTGCCGAGGCCGTCGCCGCCAGCCATGCGCTCATCGCGCTCGGCCTCGACGCCGGCTGACGGCAATGCCCGAACTCCCAGAAGTGGAGTCCACCCGCCGTCACCTGGCACCGGTGCTCGAGGGCAGGCGCATCGTCGGGGTGTCGGTCCGCCGCGATCGCATGGTCCGCCATCACGAGCGTCCCGGAGACTTCGCCGACCGCCTCACTGGTCGATCGGTGCTGTCACTCGGGCGGGTCGGCAAGCTGCTCAGGGCGTCGCTCGACGGCGACCTCACCTGGGTGGTCCATCTCGGGATGTCCGGGCGGATGGCGATCCATCGCACCGACGATCCCGAGGCACCTCACACCAACGTCGTGATCCGGGTAGGCGATGGCACCGAGGTGCGGATGGTGGACCCGCGGACCTTCGGCTTCACCGCCGTCTTCACCCCCGAGGAGATGCGTACTGGGGTCGGCTCCAGGTGGGGACCCGATGCCCTCGACGATCTCCCCAAGACCCGCCGACTCGCCGACTCGCTGCAGGGTCGGTCAGCGCCGATCAAGGCGCTGCTGCTCGACCAGCGACTGGTGGCGGGCCTCGGCAACATCTACGCCGACGAGGTGCTGTTCAGGGCCCGGATCCGACCCGGCCGAGCGGGCGGATCCCTCACCGCCGATGAGGTCGGACGCCTGCGCGCTGCAGTCCGTCCGGTGCTCCAGGCCGGTCTTCGTCACGGCGGCACCAGCCTGGACGACCTCGCCTACCTCCTGCCCGACGGCCGCGCCGGCGACTACCTCCGCAGGCTCCGGGTCTACGGTCGAGCCGGTGAGCGTTGCCGGCGATGTGGCGGCACGGTGGAGCGGTCGGTGATCCGGAGCCGCAGCACCTTCTGGTGCGCGGGGTGCCAGCGATGAGTTCGCGACCGCTCGTTGCGATGGTGGTGGCCATGGTGCTTACCGCTTGCGGCGGCGCCGGCACCGGTGCCACCGACGACATCGACCTGCGCCTGCGCTCCCGCGACTTTGCCGCGTCGGCTGGGCGTGCTCTCGCCGGCACTGCCTACGAGCGCCTCACCCCCGGCGATCTCGGCGCGGCCATCGAGACCGTGTGTCTGTCGACGGCGCCGTTCGACGCCGCGGTGCTCGGTGCGGTGGCCGGGATCGGTGTGGCCGACACCACTCCGACCGATGACGCGGTCGCTGTCGAAGTGGTGGTGGCGGGTGTCGTCGAGGTGTGTCCCGAGCGGGTCAGCCCGGAGGGTCTGGTGGAGCGCTACCAGCGGGTCGTGCTCGACATCATCGGTGACGGGACCGTTGACGCCATCATCGTACGAGACGCTGGCCCGGCGATTTGCTCGGCGCTCGACGCCGCCGGAGGTTCGGTTCCGACGGGAGAGTTGGGTGTCCTGGTGGCGGCGGAGAGTCTGTACGGCATCGTTGCACCGACCTTCGCCGACCTCCCTGCCGCCGGACTCGACCCGGAGCGGGGGAGCGTCGTCGGTGTCGTCCTGGCGGCGGCTGTCGATTACCTATGCCCGCATCACGTCGCGGCCGTGATGGAGTTCCTCAGCAGCCTGACCGAGTAGCGAGGGGCGAGGGGCGAGTAGCGAGGGGCGAGTAGCGCGTCTGGCTGTGAGCTGTGAGCCAGTACCAAGTACCGAATACCAAGTACCAAGTACGGGGTCCTGCGAATCGCAGGACCCCTCCTAGAACCACACGCGTGTCATTCCCCGCTAGCCTTGGTACTTCCGTGCATCTCAAGACACTGTCCATCGTTGGGTTCAAGTCGTTCGCCGATCGAACGCGGATCGAGTGCGAGCCGGGCGTCACCGTCATCGTCGGGCCCAACGGCTCCGGGAAGTCCAACCTCGTCGACGCAATAGCGTGGGTGATGGGGACCCAGGCGACCACGACGCTGCGCACCCAGCGGATGGACGACGTCATCTTTGCCGGGACCGCCACCCGCCCGGCTCTCGGGCGCGCCGAGGTGAGCCTCACTTTCGACAACTCGATGGGCCTGCTTGACCTGGACATGTCCGAGGTGACCATCAGCCGACGGCTCTTCCGCGACGGGACCAGCGAGTACGAGGTGAACGGCGTCGCCTGCCGCCTGCTGGACATCCAGGAGCTCCTCGCCGACAGCGGGGTGGGACGCCACCAGCACGTGATCGTGGGGCAGGGGCGTATCGACGACGTGCTCAACGCCGCTCCTCAGGACCATCGCGCCGTGATCGAGGAGGCCGCCGGAGTCATCAAGCACCGCCGCCGCCGCGAGCGAACGGTCAGCAGGCTCGAGGCCACCGATCGGGACATCGTCCGGGCTCGCGAATTGCTCGGCGAGGAGGAGAAGCGCCTCCGGCCGCTCAAGCGCCAGGCGAATGCCGCGGAACGACACGGCGCGGTCAGGGCGGAGTGGCGGGCTCTCCACCTGTGGTGGGGCGGCGAGAAGCTGCGGGGCCTCCGAGGTCGCCGCGACGAGCTGGCTCGCCTCGAGGAGACCGTTCGGAGGCGCCTCGACGGTGCGGTCGAAGAGCGCGAAGGATTGACGGCACAGATCGTCGAGATGCAGGAGGCGGCCGGCGGTGCCGGCGAAGCGTTGGAGCGGGATCGGGCTGCCGCGGGCCGGCTCGAGGCGACCGCTGAGAGGCTGCAGACCATCGCCCTGGTCGCCAGGGAACGTCGCCTCGGCATCGAGCGCGATGCCCTCGGCGGCGCCGAGCGTCGCCAGGCACTCACCGCCGAGCTCACCGATGTCGAGACGAACATCGAGGCGGCCACGACCGAGGAACGGCAGGCGACCGAAGCCGCCGACCGCGCCAGCACCATGGTGAGAGGTCTCGAAGACGAGGAGCGGTCCCTCGCCGATGCCGATCGCCTGCCTGCAGAGGGCATGGCGGCATCGCTGCGCGGTGACCTCGCCGCCCTGGAGGCTGCGGCGCTCCGGGATGACCGGGAGCGGGGCGATCTCACCCGGCGGCGCGCCGCCGTCTCCGCGGTGATGGATCAGGAAGCGGCCGAGGCGCGGCGACTCGCCGACGAGGTTGCCGCTCTCGCCGGAGATCTCGCTGCCGCCGAGTCCGCCCTCGGGGAAGCCGCCGCCCGGGCTGCGTCCGATGCCGGGAACGAGGCGGAGGCGCTCACCAGGTGGCGTTCCGCCGAGGCGCGTGCCGCAGCCGCCCAGGCTCGCCTCGAGGCGCTCGAAGCGGCGCGTGACGGGTTCGCCGATCCCGAGGCGCGTCGGAGGGTGTCATCGGCGGGATCCGTGATCGGGTTGGTCATCGATCGGTTGGATGTGCCCGCCGAGCTGCTGTTGGCCACGGCTGCCGCCCTTGGTCCGTGGGCCGATGGGTTCGTCGCCTCTGACCGTGACGCCGTGGGCAGGGTGGCCGGGGATCTGAAGTCGGCAGGACTCGGTGGCGTTGCCCTCGTCGCCGTGGACGAGCCGGAGTCGACACCGGCTCGCGAGGTTGCCGCGGCCTTTGGTTTGGAAGCACTCGTCGATCGACTCGGTCCTCGGGGTGACAGCCGGCTGGCGGCGTCTCTCCTCGGCGACGTCGTGATCGCCGAGGGCTGGGCGGCAGCGCGCGCCATCGTGGCCGCGCACCCGGAGATTCGTGCGGTGACGCCGGAAGGAGATCTGATCACCCGGGTCGGTATGGTCGCCGCTCATCCCGACGGAGCCGGCAGCGCAGCCGTCGAGGCAGCACGCATCGACTCGGATCGGGCGGCAAACGAGCTCGCACGGGAGCGGAGCCACCACGCAACGGCCAAGCGCGCCATCGCCACCTCGAGTGAGGCGGAGCGGGCGGCGGAGTCTGCCGTAGAGGTGATTCGCCGCAGGCGCGCCGGTGCTGAGGAAGCGGCTCGCCTGGTCGGGCGCTCCATGGCGGAGCACCAGGCA
Source organism: Acidimicrobiia bacterium (assembly GCA_035514255.1). Classification (GTDB taxonomy): domain Bacteria; phylum Actinomycetota; class Acidimicrobiia; order Spongiisociales; family UBA11373; genus DATKBG01. Next base: position 6,139 of record DATKBG010000045.1, on the reverse strand, counting down.
GAGATCGAGCGGTTGGATGGACGGTTGCGGACCCTCTCTGAGGAGGCGGCGGCTCGACTCGATCGCACCGAACAGCTGCGCTCTCGCCTCGGAGACTTCGACGACGCCGACAGCGACGGACACCTCGCTTGGGAGGACTCGAGCCGGAGGCGCGCCGAGGTCGTCGCCAGGCGTGAGGAGGCCCAACACCAGCGGGATGAGGCAACCTCCCGGCTTGCTGCCGCCACCGAGCGGCGTTCACTGCTCACCGCTCGCCGGGACGAACTCACCGCAGCCCTGGCGGCGACACATCCTCGAGAGTCGACGGCGAGCGAAGCCCTCGCCGTTGTGGAGGAGCGCGCCAGGGTCGTGGGGCAGATCGTTCGGAAGCATCTCGATGCCCTCAGGGCGAGAGAACCGTCGCTTCGCTCGGAACTGGGTACCGCAGGCGACCGGCTCGACAGCGCCCGGGAGCGTCGCGAAGCCCTGGGCATCGAGATCGAGACGGCGCGTGAGGAGCTGTCCCGGATGGCCGTCGAGTCTGCCGAGATCAAGGTGCGTCTGGAGGCGACCGCCGAGGCGCTGCGTCGCGAGGCGGATGCTGCCGAGGAGGAGGCTCTGGCGGCCCCGCGCCCCGACCTGGACGAGGGGGCCGACCCCGAGGCGGAACTCGAATCCCTGGCCGCTTCCCTCCGTCGCCTGGGCCCGGTGAACCCGCTCGCCGCCGCTGAGTACGAGGAACTCTCCACCAGGGTCACGTTCATGCAGGAGCAGCTCGCCGATCTCGAGTCGTCCCGCGCCGAGCTACGCACGGTCATCCGCGCCGTCGACGAGGAGATCACCCGGCTGTTCCTCGAGGCGTTCGAAGAAATCTCGGCGACGTTCGCCGAGAACGTGGCGGTGCTCTTCCCCGGCGGGACCGGTCGTCTGAGCCTGACCGACCCCGACGATCCGATGACGACCGGCGTGGACGTCCACGCTCAGCCCATGGGCAAGAAGGTGGGGCGACTCTCCCTCCTCTCCGGCGGAGAGCGTTCGCTGGCGGCACTGGCGTTCCTGTTCGCCGTGTTCAAGGCACGCCCCAGCCCCTTCTACGTGCTCGACGAGGTGGAGGCGGCCCTCGACGATGCCAACCTGCGCCGCTTCCTGCGGCTGGTCGACTCGGCGCGCGGCAACTCGCAGCTGCTCATCGTCACCCATCAGCAGCAGACGATGGAGGCAGGTGACATCCTCTACGGTGTCACCATGGAACCGGGGGAGTCGTCGAAGGTGTTCGCCAAGCGGCTCGCCACTGCCGATCGGGGGGTCGGCTCGTCGTCGGGGAGGAACCGATGACACCCGAGGAGCTCATCGAGCAGGCGAGAGCGGTTGCCGAGCTCGCCTACGCACCGTTCTCCAACTACCGGGTCGGGGCGGTGGTGGTCGCTGACGACGGATCCACCTACACCGGCGCCAACGTCGAGAACAGCGCCTACGGCTCGGCGATTTGTGCCGAGAGCAGCGCCATCAGCCATGCCGTCTCCTCGGGGGTGCGCAAGATCGACACCGTCGCTGTCTCCTGCCCCGACGCCGACGAGCCCGGATACCCGTGCGGCAACTGCCGACAGTTGATGCTCGAGTTCGACGTCGAGACGGTGATTGTCGACGGTCCCGATGGTCCCATCGTCCACCGGTTCGACGAGCTCCTACCGCACGGGTTCCGCCTGTCGCCGTAGCGAGGGGCGAGGGGCGAGGGGCGAGTCGCTACTCGCCCAGCGCCTCGAGCAGTTTCGGGAGAACGTTGTGGACGTCGCCGACGACGCCGAGGTCGGCCACTCCGAAGATCGGTGCCTCCTCGTCCTTGTTGACGGCGATGATCACGCTCGAGTCCTTCATCCCGACGAGATGCTGCATGGCGCCGCTGATGCCACAGGCGATGTAGACGTTGGGCTTCACCGTCTTGCCGGTCTGGCCAACCTGCATCGAGTAGGGCACCCAGCCGGCATCGACCACCGCCCGGGTCGCGCCGACGGCGGCACCGAGTCGTCCGGCGAGCCGCTCGATGATCTCGAAGTTCTCGGGGGCGCCCATGCCGCGTCCGCCGCTGACGATCACGTCGGCTTCCGTCAGCTTGGGCCCTGCCGATGCCTCCTCATGCCGCTCGATGACCCGAGCCGACATCGCTGGTCCATCTTCCGTCGCCGGGGCCGCGGTCACGGTTGGTGCTTCGCCGCCCACTTCCGTGGCGATGAACGACTTGGGCCGCACCACCACCAGGTGGGGAGATCCGGCGGTGAACTCCGTGTCCACGAGCTTGGTGCCACCGAGGATCTCGTTGGTCACCGTGATCGGCGTCTTCGAGGCGTCGATGTCCACGGCGTTCGAGATGACGGGTACGCCGAGACGCGCGCTCAGTCGTCCCGCCGTGTCGCGATCGGTCGGATTGGGTCCGAACAGTACGAGCTCGGGTGCCTCGGCTTCGATCAGCGCTGCCATCGACGCCGCCGCGCTTGCCGCCGGGAGAGAGTCTGCGGTCTCGAGGTGATGGACGGTGGTGGCCCCATGGGCACCGAGAGCTGCCCAGATCGCATCCGATCCTTCCCCGGCGAAAAAGACGCTGGGGTCGCCGAGCTCGCGAGCTTTCGCCAGCAGCTCCAGTGACGATGCCGATGGCCCGGTCGGAGTCCCCTCGGCGAATACGAGTGTCTTCATCTCAGATCACCTTCGCCTTCTCGAGTGCTTCCACGATGGCGAGATGTGCCTCGCCATCGTCGACAACCTTGGTGCCTGCCGACCGTGCTGGGGCGGGCCGTACTTCGATGACCCGTTGTCCGGAGCCGTCCAGCCCCACCTCGTCCGGGGTCATGCCGAGGTCGGCGACGGTCGGCTGTTCGACTGTCTTACTCTTCGCCTGCATGATCCCCTTGAAGGTCGGGTATCGAGGCTCGACCGCACCCGCCGTCACCGAGATGAGCACGGGGAGCGGCGCCTCGACGACGTCGTAGCCGGTGGTGGTCTGGCGCTCGATCCGGATGCCGTCACCGGTCGCTTCCACCTTGCGAGCGAAGGTGAGGGCGGGTAGGTCGAGAAGCTCCGCCACCTGCTGGGGGACGACGCCGCTGTAACCGTCGGTGGACTCGGTGCCGGCGATGACGACATCAGCGTCGAGGCGCCGGATGGCCGCCGCCAGTACCCGGGCAGTGACCAGTGCGTCCGATCCGCGCAGCGCAGGATCGCTCACCACGACCGCTTCGTCGGCGCCCATGGCGAGTGCCTGGCGGATGCCCTGCAGGGTGCCCGCTGGGCCCATCGACACCAGGACGACGCTCCCTTCCGAGGCTTCGGCCAGTTGAAGCGCAACCTCGATGCCGTAGCGGTCGGTGTCGTCGAGGACCTGGTCCTCGGGACGCTGCACCAGGTGGGTCTCCGGATCGAGGCTGTACGGCGTAGCTGGATCCGGGATCTGCTTGACACAAACGGCGATCTTCATGCGGGGGGGACTCCTCCTGAACCGTCGGCGGGGCGGATGTTAGAAGAACGCAGAGTGCCGGCCGTCGGCCGGCACTCCGCTGGTACTTGGTACTTGGTACTTGGTACCGGCTTGTGCCTCTTCGGTGATGGCCTCTCGGCCGTTGTCAGGCCTTGACGAGTCTCGGCAGGAGGGCATCCAGGAGGGCGGTGAAGCGCTCCTTGGCCGCTTCCGCCACCTCGGTGACTTCCTCGTGGCTGAGGGGTGTCGGTGAGATGCCGGCGGCGAGGTTGGTCACCAGTGACATGCCCAGGACCCGGGCACCCATGTGGCGTGCGGCGATGGCTTCGGGGACGGTGGACATCCCGACCAGGTCGGCGCCGAGGCGTTGCGCCATCTGCACCTCGGCCGGGGTCTCGTAGGACGGCCCGAGAAACCAGGCGTACACCCCTTCGGCGAGGTCGAGTCGCAGCTCGGCCGCGGTCTCGGTGGCGACCCGTCGCAGCTCTTGGGGGTAGACGTCGGTCATGTCGGGAAAGCGTGGGCCCAGGCGGGCTTCGTTGTCTCCCGCGAGCGGGTTGCGCCCGGTCAGGTTGAGATGATCCTTGATCAGCACGAGGTCACCGGGGTTCATGTCCTCGCCGATGCCGCCGGCGGCATTGGTGAGCATGACCGTTTCGCAGCCGGCGAGGATGGCCGTTCGTACTGCGAATACGACGTCGCTCATCTCCCAGCCTTCGTAGGTGTGCACCCGTCCCGCCAGGATCAGCGCCGCCTCGCCGTCAAGGTCGACCGAGAAGAGCGTCCCGGCATGGCCCTCGACCCTGGGTTGCGGGAAGCCGGGTATCTGGTCGTAGGGAACGGCCATCGCCGACGGGAGGCTCGCGGCGTAGCTGCTCAGACCCGACCCGAGCACCACGGCGAGCCGATGACGGTCGCGGCCGGTTGCGATCACGATGTGGTCGGCGGCGGCCTGGAGGGCTTCGTAGGTCATCGGATCTCCTCATGGATCAGGGTGGGTGCCGTCACCGGGCCGTCTCCGATGACCAGGGCACGGCGCACCAGTCGTTCGGCCTCGCCGACGCGGCCTTCGTCGTTGTAGTGGATGCGCACCAGCGGGTCGCCGCCGGACACCTTCATGCCGATTCGCGCCTCGATGGTGAGCCCCACGGCGGGGTCGATGACGTCCTCGATGACAGCTCGCCCGGCGCCGAGCCGCACTGCAGCCAGGCCGATGTCGTAGGCGTTGCAGCGTTCGACGACTCCGTCGCGTTCGGCGGTCACCACGATCTCGCCGTCGGCGCGCGGCAGCAGCGACGGGTCGTAGAGGCAGGCGGGGTCGCCACCCTGGGCCCGGGCCACATCGACCAGGGTCTCGAGGGCGCGTCCACTGCTGATGGCGTCACCGAGCGCCTGGCGCGCCGTGTCGGCATCGGGGGCGACACCCGTCTGGACCAGCATCTCGGCGCCGAGCGCCATCACCAGCTCGACCACGTCAGGCGGACCGCCGCCGTTCAGCACCTCGACCGACTCGGCGATCTCGTTGGCGTTCCCGACGGCCCGGCCCAACGGCTGGTTCATGTCGGTGATCAGCGCGCTCGTGGCGGTGCCGTGAGCCGCCCCGATCCCCACCATGGTGCGTGCCAGGTCCCGGGCATCTTCGATGGTGCGCATGAATGCGCCCTCTCCGACCTTGACATCGAGGACCAGGGCATCGATGCCCTCGGCGAGCTTCTTCGACATGATCGAGGAGGCGATGAGCGGGATCGACGGCACCGTTCCGGTCACATCGCGCAAGGCGTAGATGAGGCGATCGGCGGGGACCAGGGTCTCCGACTGGCCAGCGAGCACCAGGCCCGTCTCCTCCAGGATCGTGGCGAAGTTGGCAGGGTCGATCGCCGTACGGAAGCCAGGGATCGTCTCGAGCTTGTCCAGGGTGCCGCCGGTGTGGCCGAGGCCCCGGCCGCTGATCATGGGGACGGCTACACCACAGGCGGCGACCGTCGGAGCCAGCGGGATGCTGATCTTGTCACCGACGCCACCGGTCGAGTGCTTGTCCGCCTTGGGCCGCGACAGGCTGGAGAAGTCGAGCACCTCGCCCGAGTGGAGCATGGCGCTGGTCCAAGCGCTGAGCTCGTCGGCATCCAGGCCGCGGATGAACACCGCCATGAGCATCGCCGCCATCTGGTAGTCCTCGACTTTGCCCTTGGTGTAGGCGTCGATCAGCCAGGCGATCTCGTCGGCGTCGAGACGCTCGCCGTCGCGCTTACGGGCGATCACATCGAGGATGTTCATCGTCGGTCACCTCCGGCTTTGACGACTCGCCCGGCGGCGACGGCGACGCCCTCCGCCCGCAGTCGGCGGGTCTGCTCGGCCTCATGGCCGGGCACCAGCCTGCCGGTGGCGGTGACCACCCGCCACCACGGGTGGGCTCCGTCGGAGACGCTCAGATACCGGCCCACCGATCGTGCCGCACCGGGCCTGCCCGCCTGGGCAGCGATCTCACCGTAGGTGACCACCTCGCCAGGGGAGAGCGCGTCGAGCGTCATGGCGATCGCCTGTTCCCAGTCGGTCATGTCGTCCCGAAGAGGCGATCCCCCATGTCGCCGAGTCCGGGGGTGATGTAGAAGTTGGCGTTGAGGCCGACATCTAGGGTCGCTACCACGATGCGAACGTCGGGATGCGCCGCCTCCATGGCGGCGACACCTTCCG
>DATKBG010000044.1:0-3655 GCA_035514255.1 Acidimicrobiia bacterium | reverse complement strand
GAGGACGACCACCCAATCGGAGATGGATTGGACCACGTCCATGTCGTGCTCGACGAAGAGCACGGTCATCCCCGACTCCCTCAGATCCTTGACATGCTCGAGCAGGGATTGGATGAGCACGGGATTGACCCCGGCGGTGGGTTCGTCGAGCATGACCACGGTCGGCTTGACCATCAGCGCGCGGGCCATCTCGAGGAGTTTTCGTTGGCCGCCAGAGAGACTGCCGGCGTACTCGTTGGTCATGGCGGCGAGCCCGAAACGTTCCAGGATGTCCATGGCCTGCTCGCGGTTCTGACGCTCCGCACTGTGCCAGCCGCCCAGGATGGCGCCGCGGAAGGTCGCCCCCGGCTGCGTCTTCGCCGCCACCAGCATGTTGTCGAGGACCGTGAGCCTCGGAAGTACCTTGGTGAGCTGGAAGGTCCTGACCATCCCGCGCTGGGCCACCCGGTAGGCAGGTATCCCGACCAGGAGCCTATCGTCGAGTGAGTAGTGCCCCGCATCGGGAGTGTCGAAGCCGGTGAGGAGGTTGAAGAGGGTGGTCTTACCCGCGCCGTTGGGCCCGATCAGGGACGTGATGGTATTGCGCTGGATCTCGAGGTGGTCGATGTCGACAGCCAGGAGCCCGCCGAACGCCCGTCGCATGCCGTCGATGACGAGCACCGGATCGGGCTTGGCGACGCCAGGCTCGTGCGCGATGTCGAGTTCAGGCCGCATCGGCGCGACCTTCGTCTCTGCTGCGGAGCAACCCCTGCGGGCGGAACACGATCAACAGCATCAGGGCGACGCCGACCAGGACGTACTTGATCAATCCGGCATCTGCCGGCGAGAGGATCGCCCCGATCCAGTCCACGTTGGCCTGCAATCCCGCCATCAACGAGTCGGTGGCGAAGAAGAGGAAGTTGAACACAGCTGCTCCCAGGAGTGCGCCCCAGATCGACCCGGCGCCGCCGAGAATCACCATCACGAACACGATGAAGGTGATCCGAGGCTCAAAGCCGGCGGGATAGATGCTCTGTTGATCGAGGGCAAACAGGATGCCGGCCAGGCTGGCGATCCCGCCGCCGATCATCAGGGCCTGGAGCTTGTAGGCGAAGACGTTCTTGCCCAGCGACCGGGTCGCGTCCTCGTCCTCGCGGATCGCCTTGAGCACCCTGCCCCACGGGCTCCTGATGAGGCGTGCGACGAACAGGGTCGCGAGGAGCACCAGGGCCCAGCCCACCACGATCACCCACAGGCTCCTGCCGGTCACTACGAACTGGCCGAATCCGTACAGCTCCGCTGTCGGGAACGGGTTGAGTTGATGGAAGTCATCGGCGAAGCCCTGAATGCCGAAGACCCCGCCGGTCCACGGCTGGGCCCATGACGACCTCACCACCAGGCGAATCACTTCGGCGGCGGCGATCGAGGTGATGGCGAAGTAATCGGCCCGCAGTCGCAGCGTGGGAATTCCGAGCAGCAGCCCGAGCAGGACGGCGGCCGCGATCCCGACGATCAGTCCCAACCAGAGGGGCCCGCCGAACTCGACGGTCATGGCGGTCCCGTACGCGCCGACAAGCATGAAGGCGACATGGCCGAAGTTGAGCAGCCCGGCATACCCGAACTGCAGGTTGAGCCCGATGGCGCTCAGGGCATACCCGGCGGTAATCGGGCCGATCGTTGCGAGAACCCCGGCGGCGAGGATCTGCAGCCAGTCCATCAGCCGATCCTTTCCCGGGTACCGAAGATGCCCTGCGGGCGGACAAGCAACATGGCGATCAGGATGACCAGGCCGGCAACAACCTTCAGTTCGGCCGGCAGCCACAGGGTGCTCATTTCGACCACGATGCCGACCGCGAAGCCTCCCACCATCACGCCGTAGGCGGTACCCAGTCCACCAAGTACCACGGCCGCGAAGAGTAGGAGGAGGATCGTGAAGCCCATGTCGTAGGAGACCGACTCGTTGAGCCCGTAGAAGACCCCAGCCAGGGCGGCCAGGAGCGCCGCCAGGATCCAGGTGACCTGGATCACCCGGTCGACGTTGATGCCCGAAGACTCGGCGAGGTCCCGGTCGTCGGCCACGGCCCGTATCGCCGTGCCCGTCCGGCTGCGTTGGAGGAACTGGGCAACGAGAAACAGGACGACGACGCTTACTCCGATGGTCGCCAGGTGCTTCGGCACCATCGGGATGCCCAGGACGTCGATGGCGGGCTGCCCGGCATAGTCCGGGTATGCCACGGGCTGACCGCCGAAGAACAGCTGGATAAGACTGCGCAGGGCGAAGGAAAGCCCAATCGACACCACCATGAGCGAGAGCGCGGCAGTCCCCCGTCTGCGCAGAGGCTGCCACAGGTATCTGCCCTGGAGCCAACCGAAACTGGCGACGAGGATCACTGCAGGGATCGCGGCCAGGACCAACGGCCAACCTGGACCGCCTCCGGTAGCGTGGAATACGTATGCGAGAACCGCCCCCAGCGTCACCAGCTCCGCGTGGGCAAAGTTGACCAGGCGAGTGACCGCGTAGATCAGCGACAGTCCCAGGGCGGCGAGAGAAATGGTGGCTCCCAGCTTGAGGCCTGCGATAAGCAGAGCGCCGAGGCGCGCGTAGGTGGCGACCCCACCAGTGGCGCCCTCGCCGAGGGGGAAGATGACCGACCGGCGCTGGCCACCGATCACGGCGACGTTCGGCAGCTCGACCTGGGTCGGGTCTGTAAGGGCCACTCCCTCCGGGAGGGTCGCCACGTCCAGGGTCACCCGGTAGGTGCCCGGGCCCGGGAGGGGAACTTGCCATCTACCCTCAGCATCGGAGACGGCCGTTCCGATCGGAGTGCCGTCCTGGGAGACTGTGATCGTGACGCCCTCGACCGGGGTGCGCTCGCCCTCTGCCCGATACACCAGCGTCCCGCCGATGGTCTCGCCCTGGGCGAGCGCCACGAGCGGAAAAGCGAGGACGAGCAGGAACACCATTGAGCCGAGGGCGAGACGAACGGATCGGCTCGCCCAGCTGACCGCTCTGCCGGATTTCGGTGCGAGGAACCCGTCCGGCGGCTTTGGTCGTCTCACCGCCATCGATCGTCGTGTTCCAAAGGATCTCCGCTGGCCCCCGTGTCGACAGGTTCGGGAGATGATAGACGGTCGCGTACAGCGTCAGCCTGCTCAATGGTCGATCCCGTGATCTTCCAGTAGCTCTGTTGCCTGGCCCGACCCAGGCGAGCGAGTCCTGACGACGGTCCTGTTCATCAACATCGTTGGTTCGACGGTCACCGCCAAACGTCTTCCGACGCGGCGCGGAAGCGCCCCGCTGCCACGCACTAGGAGGACGTCCGCGCTTTGATGGCGAAGCCGATCAACCTATTCCTGGACGAGCCTTCGATGAGCCTGGCGCCCAACTTGGTCGAGTTCCAGGATGGCCGTTTCCTCTAGTCCGCACCCCCGGCGCCGCCGGTTTCCAGGAAACGGCGCAGGAACTGCTGCGTTCGCGGGTCCCGCGGATCATTGAGGATCGCCTCCGGCGCTCCCTGCTCGACGATCTGGCCCTCCTCCATGAAGACCACTCGATCGGCCGCCTCGCGGGCGAAGTGCATTTCGTGGGTGACGACGATCATCGTTGTCCCTTCATGCGCCAGGTCCTCCATCACCCTCAGGACCTCTCCGATGAGCTCGGGGTCGAGCGCGCTCG
>DATKBG010000043.1:0-7179 GCA_035514255.1 Acidimicrobiia bacterium | reverse complement strand
GCGCGGCCGATGGGGCTTCATCCTCGATGCGCCCTGGGTCTACCTGGCGCTCGGTCTCGTGGGTGCCGCCGCGCTGATCTACCGGGGCTGGGAGCTGTGGTCGGTCGGCTATCTGCCGCTTCCGCAGCAGTCGCCCGGGCTCGCCGTTGCGGCCGTGGGCGTGGCGCTGGTCCTGTACGGGGCGGGGGCCGGGTTCGGGGTGCCGCGCCGCTACTGACCCTCCCGCCTACCTCACGTCGAGGGCAGGATCAGCGGCGAGACGACGAGCCAGGCAAGCACCACCGCGACCAGCAGCCCGACGAGGATGAGCATCGGACGCAGGTCCGGGCGATAGTCCCGCGGCGAGCGGCCCGGCGGTCGTGGTTCTTCGGCCATGTGCGGGCTCAGATCTCGCCGACCAACGGCGGGCGGACCGGCTCGTTGGCTGCCAGGGTGGCGGCCGTGTCGGCGAGGGTCAGGTGGACCAGCGTGGGACGCTGGGTGCATCGAAGGCGCATTGACATTCCGTCGGTGGTCCCGGCAGATTACCGATTTCAGGTGAGTGGAGGTCGGATCACAGGAGACAGCCGCCGCATCGTCCTGCCGGCGAGCCCCCGATCCCAACAGGCGGACACGGCCACCACGGCAACTGAGTGATGTACTATCCGGGGCCAAGGTCCTCCCACGCGCTCCAGATGCGACACTCGTTTCAAAGGCGCGTGGCGTCGATCCTCGCCCGATTGTGGCGGATCCGGCTAATCGGAGTTCGGCACTCGCTATCGTTGCCAGTCAGTCCATCGGCGGGACCCACGCGGATGGGGCTGGTACCACCAGAGTCATGGAGGAGTTGATGATGAGATTGACACGCGACTCCGGCAAGGGCCGGATGTCGTGGCTCGCCTTGATCGGGGCGATGACGATCATGCTCGCCGCATGCAGTCCGGAGGCGGGTTCCAGTCCCTCGACCGCCGCGAGTCAGCCACAGGAGAGTCAGCCGGAGGAGAGTGAGCCGGACGAGAGTCAGCCCCAGGCAGACCTCGATCCCATCCCGATGCAGATCGGGGTAATCCTGCCCCAGACCGGTGCGCTGTCGGGCATCATCGACGCCCTGGAGGAGCCGCTCCGGATGGGCGCCGAGGAGATTAATGCCGTCTCCGCGGATCTGGTCAGTCTCGACTTCACCGATAGCGGAACCGACCCGATCATCGCCTCACAGAATATCGACCAGTACCTGACCGGCGACCACAATGCGATCATCGGTCCGGCCGCCAGTGGTGTGGCCAACGCCGTGTGGGACAAGGTGAACACCGCCGAGATGGTGATGTGCTCCGGCAGCAGCACCGGCTCGGTGTTCAGTGGGGAAGAGTACAACCCGTTCCACGTCCGCACCGCCCCGTCCGACGACATTCAGGGGCCGTTGCTCGGCAACCTGATCCTCGAGGACGGGTACACCGATGTGGCCGTGGTTTGGCGCAGTGACGACTATGGCGTCGGCTTCGGCGAGTCAGTGGCGAGCAGCATCACCGACGCCGGTGGCAACGTGGTGATGCAGGAAGGCTACGATCAGGCCCTCGACTCGTTCTCCGACCTGGCCCAGTCGATCGTCGCTTCCGGCGCCGAGGCGCTGGCGATGATCACCTTTGAAGAGGGTGGTCAGATCCGGCTCGATCTGGAGAGCGCCGGATTCGACGGTCAGATCTACGTGGCAGACGGATTCGTCGACAACGTCACGCCGGAGACGGTCGGTGGCAACGCCGCTCTGCTCGAGGGACTCCGCGGCACGTACCCGGCGGTCGCCCCCTCCAACGGCGAGCCGACCTTCCCCGATCGGTTCGCGGAGTTCGCACCCGACGCTCCCACCGTGTTCTCGGCTCACATGTACGACTGCCTGGTGATCCTGGTCCTGGCTGCTCAGGCGGCCCAGAGCTCTGACCCGGCCGTATACGAGGCGGAGATCATCGGTGTCACCCGCGATGGCGAGAAGTGCGGACTGATCGCCGACTGCCTGGAGATGATCTGGGCCGGTATCGACATCGACTACGACGGGGCCTCGGGTCCGCTGGACTTCAGCCCCAACGGGGAGCCGGGACTGGGCACCTACAACGTCATCCAGTACACCGCTGAAGGCACAACAGAGAACCTGGACGAGATCCAGGGCGAGCTGCCCTAGGTCGCACAATCGAGCGGTGAAAACGAGGAGGGCCCGGCACCTGCCGGGCCCCTCCTTCTCTCCGAAAAGAGACTACGTCAGGACGCCTGCCGGCCCAGGGTTCCCAGGTAAAGGTCGATGACCTTGGGGTCGTGGAGCAGCTCCTGACCCGTGCCGGTATAGGCATTACGGCCCTGGTCGAGGACGTAGCCCCGGTCGGCGATGCCGAGGCAATGCCGCGCATTCTGTTCCACCATGACGACGGAGACGCCTGTGCCGGCGATTTCCTTGACCTTCTCGAACACCCGGTCCTGGACGATCGGCGAGAGCCCCGCGGAAGGCTCGTCGAGTAGGAGCACGCTGGGTGCGGTCATCAGCGCCCTGCCGAACGCCACCATCTGGCGCTCACCCCCCGAGAGCAGGCCGGCCTTCTGGTGCCGCCGCTGCTGGATCAGCGGGAACATGGTTGTGATCGCCTCGAACCGTTCCGCCCATGCCCCCATATTCAGGTAGAGGCCCATGCGCAGGTTGTCCTCCACCGACAGCGAGGGGAACACGTTGGCGCGCTGCGGCACGTACCCCATTCCCTTGCTCACCAACTCGTGAGTGGGCAGGCCAGTGATTTCGTCACCCCCCAGTGAGACGGTTCCCGAACGGACATCGAGAAGGCCGAAGATCGCCTTGACCAGGGTCGACTTCCCGGCACCGTTGGGCCCGATGATCCCCACCAGCTCGCCCTCCTGGAGGGTCAGGTTGACTCCCTTGAGGATGTCGACCTCGGGGACGTAGCCGCCCACAAGCTCCTCGACGATCAGCAGGGGTTCGGTCACTCCACATCCTCCCCGCGATGCTGCCCGAGGTATGCCTCGATTACTGCCGGATTGCGCGCGATGGCACCCGGCGGCCCCTCGGCGATCACCTGTCCCTCGCCGACGACGACGACCCAATCGGAGATGGATTGGACCACGTCCATGTCGTGCTCGACGAAGAGGACGGTCATTCCCGAGGCTTTCAGGCCCTTGACGTGCTCAAGCAACGACTGGATGAGCACGGGGTTCACGCCGGCTGTGGGTTCGTCGAGCATGACCACGGTCGGCCTCGCCATGAGCGCCCGGGCCATCTCCAGGAGCTTCCGCTGTCCGCCCGACAGACGCCCAGCGTACTCGTCTGCCATGGCGGTGAGCCCGAAACGTTGCAGGATGCCCCTCGCCTGCTCCTCGTTCTGACGCTCGGCACGTTGCCAGCCGCCGACCACGGCGCCGCGGAAGGTCGCCCCCGGCTGTGCTTTGGCAGCCACCAGCATGTTTTCCAGGACGGTGAGCCTCGGAAGGACCTTGGTGAGCTGGAAGGTCCGCACCATCCCTCGCTGCGCAACCTGGTGAGCTGGGACGCCGACCAGCATCTCACCGTCGAGCGAGTATTGCCCTCGGTCGGGACTCTCGAACCCGGTGAGCAGGTTGAACAGGGTGGTCTTCCCAGCGCCGTTTGGCCCGATGATGGAGGTGATGGTGTTGCGCTGAATCTCCAGGTGGTCGATGTTCACGGCCATGAGCCCGCCGAATGCCCGTTGCATCCCGTCGATGGTGAGGACCGGATCCGGCTTCGCGACGCCCGGCTGGTGCGCGATCTCGAGCTCAGGACCCATCGGCTCGACCTTCATCTCTGCTCCTGAGCAGCCCCTGCGGACGGAAGGCCATCAACAGCATCAGGGCGACGCCGACGAGGATGTACTTGATCAACCCGGCCTCCGCGGGCGAGAAGATCGCCCCGACAAAGTCGACGTTCGCCTGTAGTCGTGCCATGAGAGCGTCGGTGGCGTAGAACAGGAATCCGAAGACTGCCGCTCCCAGCACCGCGCCCCAGATCGACCCGGCGCCGCCGAGGATCACCATCACGAACAGGAGGAAGGTGATCCGGGGTTGGAAGGCATCGGGATGGATGCTCTGCTGCTCGAGGGCGAAGAGGATGCCAGCCAGGCTGGCAATCCCACCGCCGATCATCAGGGCCTGGAGCTTGTAGGCGAAGACGTTTCGCCCCAGCGAGCGGGTCGCGTCCTCGTCCTCCCGGATCGCCTTGAGCACGCGACCCCACGGACTCTTGATGAGACGCGCGATGAACAGGGTGGCGAGGAGGACCAGTGCCCAACCCACGAGGATCACCCACAGGGCCCTGCCGGTCACCACGAACTGACCGAATCCGTACAGCTCGGATGTGGGGAACGGGTTGAGCGCGTGGAAGTCGCGGCCGAAGCCCTGAAGGCCGAACACACCGCCGGTCAACGGCTCAGCCCATGACGACCTCACCACGAGCCGAAGCACCTCGGCGGCTGCGATGGAGGTGATGGCGAAGTAATCGGCTCGCAGTCTCAGCGTTGGGAGACCGAGCAGGAGCCCGAGCAGGACGGCGGCGACGACCCCGACGATGAGTCCGAGCCAGAGGGGCCCTCCGAACTCGACGGTCATCGCGGTGCCGTAGGCACCGACAAGCATGGAGGCGACGTGTCCGAAATTGAGCAGCCCGGCATACCCGAACTGGAGGTTCAGCCCAATGGCGCTCAGCGCATATCCGGCGGTGACCGGGCCGATCGTTGCGAGGACGCCGGCAGCGAGGATCTGCATCAAGTCCATCAGCCGATCCTCTCTCGGGAGCCGAAGATGCCCTGCGGTCGGACGAGCAGCATGACGATCAGGATGAGCAGGCCGGAGACGACCTTCAATTCGGCAGGAAGCACCAGGGTGCTCATCTCGACGACGATCCCGACCACGAAGCCGCCCACCATCACGCCATACGCGGTCCCCAGCCCACCAAGCACCACAGCCGCAAACAAGAGCAGGAGGATCCTGAAGCCCATCTCGTAGGAGACCGACTCATTGAGCCCGTAGAAGACCCCGCCCAGGGCGGCGAGGAAGGCCGCGAGGATCCAGGTGATGTGGATCACCCGGTCGACGTTGATGCCCGACGACTCCGCGAGGTCCCGGTCATCGGCCACCGCCCGCATCGCCGTGCCCGCCCGGCTTCGCTGCAGGAACTGGGTGACGAGGAACAGGATCACGATCGTCACCCCGATCGTCACAAGGTGCTTCGGCACCATGGGAATACCCAGGACGGGAATGGCGGGCTGCCCGGCGAAGTCCGGGTATGCCACGGGCTGGCCTCCGAACGTGAGCTGGATGAGGCTCCGCAGGGCAAAGGAGAGCCCAATCGACACCACCATCAGGGAGAGAAGAGCCGTACCCCGCTTGCGGAGTGGTCGCCAGAGATACCTGCTCTGCAGGCCGCCGAAGCCGGCAACGAGGATGACAGCCGGGATCGAGGCGAGCACCAGGGGAAGGGATGGACCAAAGCCCGGAGCGTGGAAGGCGTACGCCAGCACGGCCCCGAGCGTGACGAGCTCTGCGTGAGCAAAGTTGACCAGTCGGGTGACCCCATAGATCAGCGAAAGCCCCACGGCGGCGAGCGCGATGGTCGCCCCGAGCTTGAAACCCGCGACGAGCAGGGCGCCGATACGCCCGTAGACAGCGGGCCCGACGACCCCGCCCTCACCGAGGGGGAAGA
This sequence comes from Acidimicrobiia bacterium, assembly GCA_035514255.1. Lineage (GTDB taxonomy): Bacteria > Actinomycetota > Acidimicrobiia > Spongiisociales > UBA11373 > DATKBG01. The sequence goes on along the minus strand of DATKBG010000043.1, from coordinate 1,496 downwards.
TGACCGACCTTCGCTGGCCGCTCAGCACGTTGACGTTTGGGAGCTCGACCTTGGTCGGGTCGGTAAGACCGACGCCTTCCGGCAGCGTCGTAACCTCCAGGGTCACCTGGTAGGTGCCGGGACCCGGGAGTGGCACCTCCCATCGCCCTTCGGCATCGGAAACTGCCGAGCCGATCTCGGTGCCGTCCTGCGACACGGAGATGGTGACACCCTCGACCGGCGTGCGCTCGTCCGCGGCCCGATACACGAGGGTCCCGCCGATGGTTTCGTCCTGGGCCAGCGCCGAGAGCGGGGACGCCAGGATGATGAGCGTCCCTGCCAGGACGAGAAGGAGACGGACGGGACGGCTCATCAAACGGACGGCTCTACCGGATTCCGGTAGGAGGGGCCCGTCTGCCGGCTTCCGCGGTCGTACTGCCATCGATTGGCGTGCTCCAAGGGGATTTCGCCACCCGCCCGTTTCGCGGGAATGATAAATGGTCGGCCGCCACCGTCGGCCGGCCGCGCCCTTGTGCAACCGTTCGAGGCGGGATCGACTGGGCTGCGGGCTCGGGCATGTCGCGCGTGCAAGGACCCCGGGTTCGGGTGCGCGCGATAATAGCGGGGCCCGGTGACGTGGCGCAATACGTTTGACCCGCGTGTGAATTCGTACTCCCCACGCCACGAGGGGTTCACCGCGGTTTCGTGCTATCCTCGCGTGGGTCGTCCAGCAGCACGCTCGCCGCAATCGCACGCCCAGAGGCCTTTGTGGAGGTTCACGTCCGCAGCGCCCGACTGACCGATCTCGACGCCGCCGTGCGACTGCTGTCGCGCGACGAGGCCGATCCGGGAGCCGAGCGCACTGACGCCGACTATCTGCGCAACCTGCTCTTCGTTCCCTCCGCGACGATTCTCGTGGCCGAGGCAGAACGTCGGGTGGTCGGCGTGGGAGTCCTCTCCATCAGGCCATCGGTGCGATCGGGTCCCTTCGTCGGCATCGTCGACGATCTGGGCCTGGCGCGAACGGAGCTGGACGCCGCCGACCGGCGAGAAACTGCTGACGCGATCGTCGAGCACCTCGCCACATCGGCAAGAAACAAGGGCTGCACGCGCGTGGAGGTATCCGAGCCGCTGGCGTCCGCAGAACCGTCGCTCTGGAAGCGACTGGGGTTCGCGAGCCGTGGCCGGACCCTCGGTCGAGCCATCGACTGAGCACCGCCCGCATCGGCCATATCACACACCTACAGGAGAAGAGCTCAACCGTGAGCAAGAACGTGGCGATGTTCATCGACGTCGCCAACATGTACTACGCGGCTCGAGGCCAGGAGGTCGACATCGACTATGTCGCCCTGCTCAAGCACGCGACCAAGGGGCGCGACCTCATTCGCGCCTATGCCTATACCGGGCTCGACCCGGAGAACGAGAACCAGCGCAAGTTCATCGACTTCCTGGCCAAGAACGGCTACAAGCCGGTCATCAAGGACATCCGCAAGTTCGGGGACGGCCGGATGAAGGCG
>DATKBG010000042.1:0-3252 GCA_035514255.1 Acidimicrobiia bacterium | reverse complement strand
AGAACGCTTCGGTCCCACGATCCTTTACCATCGCTCGGCTTCAGAACCTCGGCAGTCTCCAACCTCCGTCGATGGGGATGGTGATCCCGGTGACCATGTCAAATCGGGGGCCGCACATCTCGGCGACGATCTCGGCAACCTCTGGGCGCCGGACCAGGCGACCCACCGGGGTCCATTCGATTGCCCGCTCGACGAAGCTTGGGTCGAACTCGGCGATGTCGTCGGCGCTCTCGGCGATCTGGCCGGGGGCGATGGCGTTGACCGTGATCAGCGGAGCCAGTTCGAGAGCCAGTTCCTCGGTGAACGTGATCATGGCCGCCTTGGCGAGGGTGTAAATCGAGTGGTTGCGGATGTAGGCAGATCCGGCGGATACGTTGATGATTCGTCCCCATCCACCTTCCCGCATCCCCGGCACGACAGCCTGGGTCGCAACATGAGCCGCTTTCACGTTGGCGCTCCAGATGCGCTCGAACTCGGTCAGGGCCAGCTCGGCGAAGGGCTCCATGGCGAAGGGACCGGCGTTGTTCACGAGGATGTCGATCCGGCCCACCTGGGCCAAAGCCCGGTCGACCAGGTCTCGGGTTCCCGACGAAGTTGCGACGTCGCCCTCGACCAGGATGTGATCGAGTCCTGTGTCGGTGCGTAACGCTTCGACCAGCGAGTGGCCCTCTGCCGGCGAGCGGTGGTAGGTGACCACCACCCGGGCTCCATGAGAGGCCAAAGCCTGGGCGGTAGCGGCCCCGAGGTTGCGGGATGAACCCGTAACCAGGGCGGTCTTGCCTGTCAGATACTGCTCGCTCATCTCGGCCTCCGCCGGGCCAACACCTCGACAGGCACGTATTCGACGTCGTGGCCGAAGTAGCGGGGTCCGACCAAGTCGAGACCTGCCGGGGTTCGCCAGCGTTCATTGCAGGGCAAACCGACGACTACTGCTCGATACCCGTACCTGAGCTCTTCGGTGGTGATCGGCTCACCCGAGTCTGCTTCGAGGAGGGTGATGAGGTCGGGCACGGTGGCCAGAAGGTCGCCGTTTCGAGTCGCGACCAGGTTCTCGTTCTGGAACTGTATGGCGAGGGTGGCGGCCTGGTCGGGCCCGGTCCCGTCCATCGTGACGCGACCTCGGGCGAATCCCGAGACGGTGCGCCGTTCGACATCGGTGATCTTGCCCTCGAACAACCGGAATCCGCCAGTTGCCGAGAGCACGGCCTCGATCGGGTTCATCTTGTCTCGTCGAGCGGTGAGCACCGCATCGCCGATGGCCTCGGCCAGTCGGAGGGTTCCCCCGATCATCGACGCCTTCATCTGGGCCCCGGACTGGACGAACAAGGCGATGAAGGCCGTGGCGCCCATGTCGATCGTGACCGACCGGGCTAGGCGCTCGGTCCAATGGTTGTCGACGGCGTCGATGACCACGGCGTTTCCCTTGTCGTCGGCCAATGCCATCGGAGTGGCCTTGATCCCGTACAAGGTGGGGGTGCTCATTTGGATCTCGGGGAAGGCTCGGCCCATCGCGTCGCAGTCGACCAATGGCAATCCGGTGCGGGCGGCGGCCACGATGGGAAGTGTCGAGTTGAGGCCCCCCACCTCCGCGCAGATGACATGGGTCACCTTCCGGCCCAGGTGCTCCTCGAGAACACGGAACGCTTGCAGCTGCTCCTCACCCCCCGGCAGCTTCTCGACCAGCACCGTGGGTGCCCCCATTACTGCCGACATGGCGCACACGGCGTCATCGGGGACCTCGGTCGGGTCCAATACGGGCACCGGCCCGTGAGTTTGGATCGCTCGCCTGGCCATGAGCTTGCCGATGTACGGATCTCCGCCGCCCCCAGTGCCGAGAACGGCGGCACCGATCGCAAGCGCCTCTAGGCGGTCCTCAGTGATGATCCGCATGGTCTTCCCCGATCCGAAGATCTCCTACTGCCTTCACTCGTATCCGAACCACATTGGAAGGCAGATAGGCCAGCGGCACCTCGTCGACCTCCACGATCCGCACCGTTGCCGGGTCGGCCCCGGCGACCCGGCAGCGTTCAGCGGCATCGGCTCGGGCGGCGTCGAGCGCTCGCTCACGAGGTGTCTCATCGAGGGATACGACCAGGTCGACCTGCCCTCCCACCTGGGCGATGCCGGCACCGATCGCGTTGGCCACGGAGAAGTGGGCGGGTCGGATCACGTTCGAGGCTCCGGGCAATGAGTCTCCGACTAGAACGCTTCCACCCCCCACCAGCACGACTGGGATGGGCTCTGGAGCGGTCTTCATCCGGTCGAGGGCCTCGCTGAGCGCACCGGAAATCAGGGCGATGGCGTCGGTGACCATGCCTCGGTCGAGGTGGGTTACGAGCTCGGGGTTCCCGATCTCGGCGAGCCCCGCCGCCACCGCCACGTCGGTAGAGGTGAGCACGTCACCACCGAATACGAGTGCGCGCTTGGTGAGGCGGTAACCGACCGAGTCGGGTCCGACCGTCAAGTCGGGATCGGTCCGAACGATGCTGCCGCCTCCGATTCCGATCGAGAGCACGTCGGGCATCCGGAAGTTGGTGCGAACTCCACCGATCGTCACCGCCGTCGACGCCTCCCGTGGGAAACCGTGATGGAGAATGCCGATGTCGGACGTAGTCCCTCCAATGTCGATGACCGCACAGTCGGTCTGGCCCGACAGGTGGGCAGCTCCTCGCATCGAGTTGGTGGGGCCGGAGGCGAAGGTAGCGACCGGGTAGCGATTGGTATAGGCGGCGCTCATGAGGGTGCCGTCGTTCTGGCTGAGATACACCGGGGCCTCGATCCCGAACCGGGCCACCGCGTCCGACAAGCCGGAGATGATCCGATCGGCCAGTCCCAGCAGGCACGCATTAACGATGGCGGCGTTCTCCCGTTCGAGAAGGCCGATGCGTCCGATCTCGCTCGACAGGGTGAAGCTGGCGCCGGGAAGCACGGTGGACATGATCTCGGCTGCCCGGCGTTCCATCGCGCCGTCGACCGGTGAGAAGACCGAGGTGATGGCGACGGTCTTGATCCCCCGGTGGGCGATCTCCTCGGCGACGGCGAGCAACTCGGCCTCGTCGAGGTCGGCGATCACTCGCCCATCGTATTCTTGACCGCCCTGGCACAGGAAGATGGCGTCACCGACCATCGCGGCGAGTCGCTCGGGCCAGTCGATCGTGGGGGGCAGGGCCCGGGTCGCCGAACCGCACAACCGAACCACTCCAGTTGGGAGGAGGTCCTTGCCTTCGACGACGGCGTTGGTGAAATGGGTGG
>DATKBG010000041.1:0-2851 GCA_035514255.1 Acidimicrobiia bacterium | reverse complement strand
CACCGCGCAACTGTACCCCCATGGGAGGGATCACTGCCACAGGTCCCACCTCCCCCGGACCACGGTGGAGGACATCACCCTCGCCGAGGTCCAGCGCCACAAGCGCACCGGCGTTCGTAAGTAGGACGGGGAATTCTCAGCCGACAGGAGCCGTTACCGTGAGGGAACGCCTCCACAGGGAAGGAACCATGGCTACCACCTCGACCATGCTGCCGTTGGGAACCACGGCACCGCCGTTCTCACTGCCCGACACGGTGAGCGGGCGAACCGTGTCGCTCGACGACTACGCCGGCAACAAGGCGCTGCTCGTCATGTTCATCTGCAACCACTGCCCGTTCGTCAAGCACGTCCGCGACGGCCTGGCTGCGCTCGGCAGGGACTACGCCGGTGCTGATGTCGGCATCGTCGCCATCTCGTCCAACGATCCGACGGATCATCCCGACGACAGCCCCGAGGCAATGGCCGCCGAGGCCCGGGAGGCCGGCTATGTCTTCCCCTACCTCTACGACGAGACCCAGGAAGTCGCCAAGGCGTACACCGCCATCTGCACGCCGGACTTCTTCCTCTTCGGTCCGGACCGGACGCTGGTCTACCGGGGCCGTATGGACGAGAGTCGCCCCAACATGCCGCTGCCGGTCACCGGGGAGGAACTCCGAGCAGCCATCGACGCCGTACTCGCCGATGAGCCGGTGTCCGAGGATCAGTACCCATCGATGGGGTGCACGATCAAGTGGCTGCCCGGCAACGCTCCGGACTACGCCGCTTAGCCGCTTAGCCCCCAACCCTCGAGAACCACACCTGGAATTCGATGATCCCGTGGTCTTCGACGGAGAGGACTGAAACGGCCGATGGAGGAGTCACGTCGTAGTCCTCGAACTGGATCTCAAACGACCCCACCACGAGGATCCGATCCCCAACCGCCTGCGCTTCGATGGCGACCTCGACCGGCTGGGTCGTACCCTTGAGGGTCAAAGTACCGACGGCGTCGACGCTAACCGCCTCACCCAGCATGGACTCATCCCCGAAGTCGACGGGCTCGGTGAGGGTGAACACGGCGGTCGGATGGGTGTTCGTGTCGAGGGACCGCTGGACGGCGCCGTCCCGACGCGACTCATTACTCACCAGCAGGGTCAGATCACCGACCACCTCGACGGAGACGAGTGTGGTGCCCACGATTTCGAGCGATCCGGTGACACCGGGCGTGCGCCCGACGGCAGTGGTCGATCCGATCGAACGGAGCACCTCATCCACTCGGAACCCGACGAAGGTGGCCCGCGTCTGCTCCGTGATCGCGAACTCCCCGACGGTGGTGTCGACCGTCCATTCGCCATCCGGCGAACCGAGCGCTTCCGAGTCATCGGAGGGATCCTCGTCAGTCGGGGCTCTGGGGGCCGTGACCACAGTGGTGGTCGAAGCGATCGCCCCGATGTCCACCGGCGGTGGAGGATCGCTGCTCAGGAACCAGTAGATGCCGTAAGCCCCGGCGGCTGCGCCGACCACCACGGCGACGAGAGTCGCCATCCACTTGCGTGATAGGCGGCGACGCGGTTCGGTCATGCCGGGAGTGTCGCAGCAGCGAAACGCAATGGCAGCGACGGCCATGAGCGCGGTTGGTTTCGCGTCCGCTCACGACGGGTATATGGCGGGGACGACATCCGCCGACGTGACGATCGCCGTCACGACTCGGAGTCGGCTGAGCAGTCCTGGTTTGCCGGTCGCGCCACTTCCCCTGGCGGCGCGACCGGCCCGCGTCCAGCCTCGACGGCAAGCCGACCGTGACTCCGATGAGCGCTGCGTCGCCCACCAGGACGGGATTCAGGATCAAACGGTCATCACACCGGCGAAGACCTGGTTTAGCGACGGGGGCGAGGGGGTATGTCCACCCCACAACGCCACCGAGCGTTGCACGGATACGGAGAGCGACATGTCTTCCATCACGCAGCAGCGAGACCCCATACTGGAAGGGCTCGAGGGACCTCGAGCCACCAGCTGGTGGGCTGGCATGCTGATCATGATTTTGACCCTTCTGGTGATCGGCTCGCTGTTCAGGACCGACGCCCGGGGTGACGCCGCTCCCACTCCCTCGCCGATCTATGTGTCTACCGGGATCGGCTCCTGATCATCTCCCACTGCCTACGCGGCTTTCTCATGGGAGACCTGTACCCGCGTCGACGGACGAGCCCCTTCGCGGGGCCCGGGGCCACGGCCTAACCGCCGCCGACGACGCCGGTCGGGCCGGTCGCGCCGCCTCCCCTGGTGGCGCGACCGGCCTGCATCTACTTCGGCGGGGTTCAACCGTGACCGCGATGAGTGTCGCGTCGTCCACCAGGTGCCAGTTCGGACTGGCCCCGACACCTTCCAAGCAACACGAGCGAGCCGCGTCGGGTGCGCCGACGGTCTCCGATGCCCACACCGAGAAGCGCACCAAGTCTTACCGTTTGGCGAAGCGCCTGGTTGGGTACCTGCTCCCAAAGAGTTATCTGAGAGGAAACCGGTGACAGCCAAGCAACAAGAGGCCCAAGGGGGCTGGGGTACCGACCCTCGAGATTGGTCGGCCACCACGCGCGTAGCGCGCGTGGCGGTCGACCCAAAGGCGGCCGGAACGGCGCGGGGCCTCGTGCGACTGTGGCTGGGCGACCACGCCCGCGCCGACGACGCAGCCCTCGCCCTCTCGGAAGTCGTCACCAATGCCGTCTTGCATGGCGGCTCCGGCCTCCCGCCGCTCATGGTCCGCTTTCGCCAGGACGACACCGGCTTCAGAGTCGAAGTCGAGCAGGCGTCGTTCCGAACCATCGGGGCTCACGTGGGTTTCCCCCGCCCCGTCCGTGGTAGGGGTCGAGGGTTGGCCGTG
>DATKBG010000040.1:0-10833 GCA_035514255.1 Acidimicrobiia bacterium | reverse complement strand
CGATCTCGTTCTCGTGATGCGGGAACACCAGGTCGAGTCCCCCGCCGTGGATGTCGAAACCGAAACCGACCGATCCGGCGGCCATGGCGGAGCACTCGATGTGCCATCCCGGCCGGCCCGGCCCCCAGGGCGACTCCCAGGTCGGCTCCCCCGGTTTGGCCGCCTTCCACAGAGCGAAGTCGAGCGGATCTCGTTTGTGCTCGCCCGGCTCGATGCGGGTGCCGGCGACCAGCTCGTCGACCTTGCGGCCGCTCAACTTGCCGTACTCCTCGAATGAACGCACCGAGAAGTACACATCGCCATCTGCCTCGTAGGCGTGGCCTCGCTCGATGATGCGCTCGGTCAGCTCGATCATCGCCGGGATGTGTTCCGTGGCGTATACCAGTGAAGTTGGCTCGAGGACGCCGAGTCGGCGCGAGGCGTCCAGGAGCTGAGCGGTCGAGCGTGCCGCCAGGTCGGCAGGCGTGATGCCCTCGGCTGCTGACGCGGCGATGATCTTGTCCTCGATGTCCGTCACGTTGGTCACGTGGTTCACGCTGAAGCCACGCCACGTGAGATACCGGCGAATCACGTCGAATGCCACCATTTGACGCCCATGGCCCACGTGGGGCGGCGCCTGCACGGTGGACCCACACACGTACATCGAGACCGATCCAGAATCTCGAGGTTCGAAAGGCTCGCGAACGCGACCGAGCGTGTTGAACACATGCATCGGCGGCAGGGTACTTTGTCAGGAGCTTCGCTCCAGACAAGGGGCGAGGGACGAGGGACGAGGGACGAGGGACGAGGAATGACGGGCGACCGGCGACGGGCGACGGGCGACGCACATGCTGATCGACCGCTGATCGTTGCTCATCGAGGGGCGCGCTCGGTCGCGCCGGAGAACACGGTCGAGGCCTTCCTACGAGCCGGTGAACTCGGCGCCGATGGTGTCGAGCTCGATGTACGCCTGACCGTCGACGGGCACCTCGTGGTGCATCACGACGCCGTCATCGCCGGCGAAACGACCCCAATCAACCGCCTTGGCCTCACCGAAGTGCGCCGACGCCATCCGGCAGTACCCACGCTCTCCGAGGCCATGGAGGCTTGTGGCGACCTCTGGGTAGACATCGAGGTCAAGAACAATCCGGCCGACCCCGACTGGGATCCCGAGGACCGTGCTGTCCACACCACCATCGAGGAGATCGACCGCATCGGTGCCCGGGACCGGGTGCTGGTCAGCTCGTTCAATCTCCCGACGGTGGATGAGGCGCGAGCGGCAGGACTCGAGACCGGGTGGCTCCTCCCCCGAGGCATCGAACCCCTCACCGCCGCCGGCGAGTGGCCGGGCCACCGCTGGGTCCTGCCATCAAAGGATGCCGTCCAGGGCCCCATGGCCGACCGTGTCGTAGAGGCATTCATCCCCTTCGATGTCCGCGTCGGCGTATGGACCGTCAACGACCCCGACGAGATGCTCCGCCTCGCCCGAGCCGGCGTGAAGGCAATCTTCACCGACGACATGGAACTGGCAGTGCGGACGCTCCGAGGCTGACCGGGGCCTCCCTGGCCACTGGCCACTGGCCCCTCGCTACTCCAAAACGACCACCGCCATGGCGGCAATGCCCTCGTCGCGGCCCAGGAAGCCAAGGCCGTCCGTCGTCGTCGCCTTGACTGAAACCGCGGCCGGGTCCACGCCGAGACCGTCGGCAAGGGCGACACGGATGGCATCGCGGTATGGAGCGACGCGCACGGTCTCGGCAACCACGGTGGCATCGACGCTGTCGACCCGATACCCGGCCTCGGCGATCGCGACGACGACCTGCCGCAGCAGGTCCATGCTGTCGGCGTCTGCCCATGCCGCATCCGAAGACGGGAACATCGCGCCGAGGTCCCCCAGGACAGCCGCCCCCAGGAGAGCGTCGGCCACCGCATGAGCGAGGACGTCGCCGTCCGACGTGGCGACCACGCCGCGCCGGTCGTCGACCACGATCCCCCCGAGGCGCACCGCGCCCCCCTCAGCGAACCGGTGGGCATCGAAGCCCCAGCCGACCCTCATCGGAGGAGGCTCTCGGCGATGGCGAGGTCCCCGGGATAGGTGATCTTCAGATTGCGCTCCTCCCCCGCCACCACCACGACGACGCCCCCGAACCGCTCGACCAGCTCCGCATCGTCGGTGGCGTCCTCGTCCGAGGCGTCGTGACTGCGGAGCAGCGTCTCGGTGATGAAGCCCTGCGGCGTCTGGGCGGCCGCCAGGTCTCCTCGGTCGGTCGTGGATGCCACCTGATCCCCCTGGATGCGTTTGAGCGTGTCGCGTACCGGGAGCACCGGGATCACGCCATCGACACCTCCAGCGTGGAGTCGGGCCAGCACCGACGAGACCAGCGCGAGGGAAGCGAGGGGGCGCGCCGCGTCGTGCACCAACACGAACTCCGAGTCCATCGCGGCATAGAGTCCGGCGCGCACCGAGTCCCGGCGACGGCGACCGCCGGGAATACCGCCGGGCGTGTCGCCGACCACGATGACCGGGTCGGCACCCGCCGTAGCCAGCAAGTCCCTCGCCCACTCCCAGAGTGGACGACCGCCGAGACGCACCAGCGCCTTATCGCCACCGAAACGCTCACCCTTGCCGGCGGCGACGACGATGCCAGCCGTGGTCACTCCTGCAGCCTCGCGAACAGCATGCGGCCCACCGAGGTGCGAAGTGCGCTGGTGACTTCGACGTTCACCTCGTCGCCGACGATGCCGGCAGCCCCCTCGACCACGACCATGGTCCCATCCTCGAGGAAGGCGATGCCCTGGCCAGGCTCCGTACCGGCACGCTCGACGAGGATCCGCACCGTCTCACCAGCCATGGGGCCAGACTTCAGGAGGTCACCGAGCGCCTGCAGATCGAGTACTTCGATCCCCCTCAGGGCGGCCGCCTTGGCGAGGTTGTGATCGGTAGTCACCAATCGCGCCCCGAGGTCGTCTGTCAGGGCGACGAGCTTGGCGTCCACTTCCTCGAACAGGGGAAAGGTGCGCGGCTCTGAGCGGACCGTTACCGACGGGACCTCGCTGAGCGCTTCGAGAACGTCGAGACCGCGACGCCCCCGACGCCGCCGATTGCGGTCGCCGCTGTCGGCGATCCCCTGGAGCTCGTCGACGACGAACCCGGCGACCACGATCACCCCCCGCATGAGACCCGCCCGAGCGAGGTCGAGGAAGCGCCCGTCGATCGCCGCAGATGAGTCGACGACATACTGATCCACGCCGGAGGCGTCGGGAGTAACGCTCCTGATCCCGATGGCGGCGAGGAGATCACTCGCCCGATGCGAGAACAGACGACTGCCCCACGCGCCGAGCGCGATGACGACGAGACTGGCGAGCGGCCACCCGGCCAACGGGTGGAGCAGCACCACCAAAGGGACCGCGGCGACGGAGCCGACGAGGACGCCGGTGAGGAGTCCGAAAGCACCAGCGAACAACTGGGGACCGGAGGCGTGTTCCGTCACTCGGGGAGAGGCATCGAGGAGACGCCTGAACAGTCGTCCGAGCAGTCCCCCTGTGACATAACCGACTCCGGCGCCGAGTACGGCTCCGAGGATGACGGTTAAGTCCGGATCACTGCCGACAACCCCCTGTCGCGGGAGTTCATCGCCGACGACGAAACCGAGCGCGGTGAATGCCAACGTCACGACCAGGCGTACGGCTTCGATCAGCATCGAGCCGCTCCTCTCACTCGTCGTCGTCGGTCTCGACCTCGGGGAGGGACTTGTCGAGGCGGGCCATTGCCTCCTCCTCGTCCAGATCGAGGGCGAAGCGAAGCTCCGAGGCCAGGATCAACCGGGCCTTGGAGAGCATCCTCTTCAACGCTGGCGAGATACCCTTGGTCTGTTGGGCGTATGTCAGGTCCCTGACCACCTCGGCCACCTGGTAGATGTCGCCGCTGTTGATCTTCTCGGTCAGTAGCTTGTACCAGCGAGACCAGTTGGCGCCTGCCTCCTCCGGCTCGGCCTTGAAGGTCGCAAGCACCTTGCGGGCCGCTGTCTTGGAGATCACCGGGCGCACACCGAGTTCGACGGCGCTGGCCACGGGGACCCGCAGGATGAGTTGGTCGATGGCGACCTGGAGAACGAAAAACTCGGTCTTGGAACCGTCGAAGTCGCGACGCTCCTTCTTAGTGATGACGGCGGCACCGTGGTGCGGGTACACCACCTTGTCGCCGACAGAGAACGGGGACGCCTTCTTCTTGGCAGGAGCCTTCTTCCTGGCAGGCGTCTTCTTCGCCGCGGGGGCCTTCTTCGCCGGAGCCTTCTTCGCCGCGGGCTTCGCAGCAGCAGTCTTCTTCGCAGGAGCCTTCTTGGCTGGCGTCTTCTTCGCCGCGGGCTTCGCAGGAGCCTTCTTGGCTGGCGTCTTCTTGGCTGGCGTCTTCTTGGCTGGCGTCTTCTTCGCAGGAGCCTTCTTCGCAGGACCCTTCTTCGCAGGACCCTTCTTGGCAGCGGGCTTCGCGGCAGCAGTCTTCTTGGCCGGTGCCTTCTTCGCCGCGGGTGCCTTCTTCGCAGGTGCAGTCTTACCCGATGCGGGTTTCTTCGCGGTCATGCCTCGACTCAGGGTGGGGAACGGCCAAGTCTACAGCAGACCAGAAGCCAGCCGAGAAGCGCACAGCTCAAAGCTCAGACCAGGAATCATCGGTACCAAGTACCAAATACCAAGTACCAAGTACCGCCTCTGGCTGTTAGCTGTGAGCTGTCAGCTATCGGCCGGCGCCAAGGGCGCCGCTAATCCTCCTCTATCGCCCACATACGGGTTCGTTCGAGGAGACGATCGAAGTAGTGACGCAGCTGTCGGGCGCGAGCCCGGCCGACCCCCTCGACCTGGTCGAGCTCCCCCGTGTTGGCGTGCAGCAGGCCCTGCAGGTTCCCAAAGCGGCTGATCAGTGAGTCCTTGACCGCGTCGGGAAGCCGCGGCACGCGGCTCAGCAGTCGGTACCCCCGCGGATGTGCCTGGGAGTCCTGGGTACCCAGGTTGATGGCGCTCGCCACCCGGCTCTCGTCGGAGAGTTGCTCCGTGGTGAGCGAGTTGAGTAAGTCGAGGGGCTGCTTGACCTTGGACGGGTACTTGCGCGCGTAGTCGCTGTAGACGAGAGCGGCCATGTCGTCCACCCAGGACAAGAGGTCTCCGATCTGGATTCGGATCAACTGGCCGTCACCACCGAGTTCTACCGCGTATTGGTCGAGATCAGCACCGACGCGACGCACCAGCGCGGCCCGGTGCAGCAGCCGAACCACGTCCCGGTAGGTCACGATGCCGTCGACTTCGAGGGTGGTCAGGTGCTCCTCATCGTCGTCGAGACGGCTCCGCAGTCGCTCGAGCGTCAACAGGTTCTGGTTCGCCTGGGCGAGCAGTGTCGTGGGGCTCCGCAGCTCGAATTGCGTGGTTCCCACGTACACGGTGACCGTCTGGCGCTCCTCGCTCACCACCACGCACGGTCGACCGGTCTGGGCCGCCACCCGCTCGGCGGTGCGGTGCCGGGTTCCGGTCTCACTGGTGGCGATCCCCGGGTCGGGCACCAGTTGCACATTGGCGCGATAGATCACCTCGGCCGCCTCGTCGGTGATCACCGCTCCGTCCATCTTGGCCAGCTCGGCGAGTCGCGCCGCACCGAAGTCAGCACCGTCGAGGTGGAACCCCCCATTGCAGATAGCTTCGACATCACGCCCGTAACCGAGCACGATGAGCGCACCGGTGCCCTGACGCAGAATCATCTCCACCGCATTGCGCAGCGGCGTGCCCGGGGCGAGTGCTCGGCGAATATCGATGGTGGGATCGCGCTGAACCATAGGAAAGGCGAGAGTAGTCCCGCGGCTCGCTATACGGCGGGGCGAGACAGCTAGGAGCGCACAGCATGAAGAGCTAACAGCTAACAGCTCACAGCCAAACCCGTTCTGGCTGTTGGCTGTTGGCTGTTAGCTGTTAGCTGTTGGCTACTCCCGCCTCAGCGAGGATGTCGGCGAGCCGTGCCCGGCCCTTGCCGTTGGGGCCATGGATTCGCTCGATGCCCAGCCGCTTCGCCTCGGCAGCGCGTACGTCGGCGTGGGGCACTGCCCTTACCTCGCCGGTGAGACCCACCTCCCCCCAGGCGGCTACAGGGCCCAGCGGACGGTCGAGCAACGACGATGCGAGCGCCAGCGCCATGGCCAGATCTGCGCCCGGATCGCGCAGCCTGAGGCCCCCGACGACGCTCACGTATACGTCCGAACCGGCGAACGACAACCGCCCGTGGCGCTCGAGCACCGCGATGATCTGATGGAGCCGGGCAGCCTCCAGTCCCTTGACCGAGCGGCGCGGTTGACTCAGGGACGACCCCGCCACCAGCGCCTGTACCTCGACGAGCAGGGGTCGCCTTCCATCCATAGCCGGGAAGACGATGCTGCCAGCCGCAGCGCCCGCATCTCCGCTGAGTAGGACGCCCGCAGGGTCGGTGACCTCGACGAGGCCCGCGGTCGCCATCTCGAACAGTCCAACCTGGTTGGCCGGCCCGAACCGGTTCTTGAGGCTGCGCAGCACGCGCAGGCCGCGGTCGACGTCGCCCTCGAGATACAGGACCACGTCCACGGTGTGCTCCAACAGCTTGGGTCCGGCGATGCTCCCATCCTTGGTGATGTGGCCGACTATCACCACCGCCACACCCGACTCTTTGGCGAAGTGAACGAGTCGCGCCGCGGCCTCCCTGACCTGAGCGACGCCTCCCGGTGCTCCGCTCACCTCTTTGGCGGCGATCGCCTGAATGGAGTCGACGATGAGCAACTCGGGTCGCCGCTCGTCACCGGCGGCGACGATGGCATCGACATCACGCTCGGAGGTGACGAGCACGGATCCCACGTCGATACCGAGTCGACCGGCCCGGAGCGCCAACTGATCGAGCGACTCCTCGGCAGACGCCACCAGGACCCCCGCACCGCTGGCGGCGAGACCTCCGGCGATCTGGAGCAGGAGCGTGGATTTCCCCACACCCGGTTCCCCGCCGAGGAGGATCGCAGCACCACGCACCAGCCCACCCCCTAGGACGCGGTCGACCTCCGACAGGCCGGTGGAGCGTCGCTCGGCGGCCGAGGCGGCGACTTCTGAGACCGGGACCACTGTGCCGACGGAGGCCGGTTTGCTCCGCCCTCGCTTTGGATCGGCGACCGCGACCAGCTCACCGTCGGACCGACACTGGGGACAAAAGCCCATCCATTTGGGGGTCTCGAAGCCGCATTCGGTACACCGGTAGCGCATGTGGAAGGCACCCTACCGAGCGACCATGACATGTCCGGAGTAGCTGACCCGGCACCTCCCGGCAGGGGGGCGAACCGGCGAAACAGTGCTTGGCGCCCGGCCCGTGGCAGAATGGCCTAGCCCGCGCACTTGTCGGATCGGGCAGAGGAATGGACGACCGACCCATCGACCCCTTCGACGATCTCTTCGAGCCCTTCGATCTCGAAGGCGAGTCCGATCAGGAGGAGGCACCGCAACCAGGGGAGCGACGCACCGTGCCCGTGAGAGCCGACGACGGCGACGAGCCGCGCCCGATAACGACGGCCGAGCACTCGGCGGTCCTCTGTCCTTCGTGCGGGACGGTCAATGATCCCGGCAACCGGCACTGCGACGAGTGCGGAGCGCGCCTCACCCGCAGTCAGATGCCGGTGGCGCCGCAGCCGATGCTCCGCACCACCGCTGGAGCGCGGGCGCTGATCGTGCTCGCCGGCGTGGTCCTCACCGTCGCCCTGCTCGCCCTGGTCTTCAACGTCGTGGGTGGTTCCCCGGAAGAGACCACCACCACCGTGACGACCGAAACCACGGTGGCCGCCGAGCAGGTGCAGCTCACCCCGATCCGGGTCGAGTGCGAATCTGAGCTTCCGTCGTACCCGTGTACGGCGCTCATAGACGGAGACAGCGAGACGTCATGGAATGCCGTTGACGGCGGGATCAACACCGAGGTCACGTTCTACTTCCAGCCCGCGGTGCAGATAACCCAGATGTGGATCGAGAACCTGCAGGACGAGTGCCGGTTCCTGCGCAACGCCCGGATCAGAGCGGTCGAGATCGAGATCAACGACCGACCTCAGCTCCAGATCGCCAACCTTCTCGATACCCGTGAGATCCAGCGCATCGACCTCAACAGCCTCAACACCAGCCGGGTGGTGATGACCATCACCAGCGCTCACCCGGGGTCGAGCTGCGAAGGACAGGAGCCGTTCACCGAGCTGGCTCTGCAGAGCGTCAGCTTCTTCGGGCGGCCCGTCCCGACGCCGTAAGGTAGTACTTGGTACTTGGTACTTAGTACTTGGACAGCGCGGAAAAGGGCCCTTTGTGACTCTCCTCCCCCGTAGGGGAGGTGGCAGCGGCCGAAGGCCGATGACGGAGGGGGAGGCCAGACGCGTCGCGAGGCCCACGTAGCGTTCGCCCTCCCCCCTCCTCTCCGGTCGCTCCGCTCCCTGCGGGACTCCCCCCTTCGGGGGGAGAGAGTTTCCAGTCGACACCTATCCGCTGATGCTCCAAATACCAGGTACCAAATACCAAATACCAGGTACCAAATACCAAGTACCAGGTACCAAATACCAAGTACCAGGTACCAAATACCAAGTACCAGGTACCGGCGGGCCGCAGGCCCGCCTCTAGAGCTCCTGCCCCTTCTCGTAGCGTTTTCCGTCTGCTGCGGGCATGCGCAATCGCTGCCCGGCGAAGATGAGCACGAGGAGCACCGTGGCGAACGGCAGGGCGTTGGGGAGGAAGGCGGGGGCACTGTCGGTGAGCAAATACCAGACCAGGAAGGTGGCCGCGAGCACACCGGCGAGGGTCGCGTCGAACGGCTTGGCCCGCCGGATCGACACGACCAGCATCACGGCCAGTCCCACCACGATGAGCAACATCAGGGCATGCGTGGACCGCCCGTCGAGATCGCGCAAGGCGGTCCCGAACGGGTAACCGAACACGAATGCCGCCACCAGGATCCCCCCGGGCCGCCAGTTCCCGAAGATGAGGGCGGCCAGACCGATGAACCCACGGCCCTGTACCTGCCCCTCCCGGTAGAAGCCGGTGAGTTCCATGGCGATGAACGCCCCGCCCAGGCCGGACAGCGCACCGCTGATGATGACGCCCTTGTACTTCTGCAAGTAGATGTTGACGCCCAGCGACTCACCGGCCGTCGGATGCTCACCGGCGATGCGCAGGCGCAGACCGAAACGGGTACGCCAGATCAACCAGGCGGAAGCGGGTACCACAGCGAGAGCGAGCAAAGTGAAGATGTTGACGTTGGCGACGAAGCCCCGGGCGAACCCGGCCACGTCGGAAACGAAGAAGGTGTCCCATCGGTTGATGACCCCGAGGATGTCCGGCGACTTCCACCCGAGGATGTTGCCGCCGGCCAGGAACGGCAGGGTGACGTTGCCCAGGCCGGCGATAGCCGGCGACTGCGTGATGGAACCGCCGGCATACTCGGTAAACAACTCGGACGACAGGTATCGCACCACGCCCGGCGCGAGGATGTTGATGGCCACGCCAGACACGATGTGGTCCACCTTGAAGCTGACCGTGGCCACGGCGTGAACCAGGCCACCGAGGGCGCCACCGGCGAGACCGTACACCAGACCCATCCACGGTCCACCGTGGAGGACACCCCACGCACCGAACCAGGTCCCGAGAATCATCATGCCATCGAGCCCGATGTTGACCACTCCCGCCCGCTCCGAGTAGAGGCCTCCGAGACCGGCGAGGAGGATCGGCATGCCCCAGCGCAGCATGGCTCCGGAAGCGTTCTGCGATGTGAGCCGATCGAGGCCCCCCGGTTCGAGCGACTGCACGACGGTGAGCACCAACATGCCCATCGCGGCGGCGATGGCGTAGCGGGTCCACGCAGGCAGCCGACCGAACTGGCGCGCCCAGGTCACGGCGCTTCCTCCTGGTGGGCCAGGGCTGCGGCCGCACGGCGCACCTCATCACGCTCGCGGTAGCGCCGTACCGACTCATAGGCGATGACTGCGGCCAACAGAATGATCCCCTGCATGATGATCACGATCTCGCGGGTCGCCGATCCGGTGATCTGGAGAACGGGAGACGAAACATCCATGAAGGCGAAGAGCAGGGCGCCGATGGCGATGCCGACCGCGTGGTTGCGCCCGAGGAGGGCGACGGCGATTCCGGCGAAGCCGAGCCTGGGGAGGAACTCGGCATCGAACCGATGGTTGCGGCTCAGCACGTCGACCATGCCGACGAGGCCAGCCATCGCACCGGAATACACCATGGCCACGATGACCATCCGGTTGGCGGACACCCCTCCGGCGCGCGCCGCGTGGAAGTTGTAGCCGGTGGCCCGCAAGTCGAAGCCGAGCCGCGTGCGGTTGACGAAGACGTGAAACACGATACCGCCGACGATCGCCAGCACGAGCACCGCCGACAGATGACGGCCACCGGTGATCTCCCGGGTGAAGACCTCGAGGATCCCGTTGATGTCAGGTAAACGGCCCGACTCCGGGATGAACTTGGTTCCTGAGTTCGGTGTGAGCGGCCCCTCACGCCACTCGACGACGAGCCAGGAGACGATCCCCCCGATGGCGATGAAGTTGAGCATGATCGTCCCGATCACCTCGTTGACCCCCCGCGCCACCTTGAGCCATCCGGCGAGGCCGGACCAGAGGGCGCCGACGATCATCGCCACCAGGAGGATCACGGTGATGTGGAGAAACGCAGGCAGGACGAGGTGGGCGCCCACGACCGCGGCGAAGAAGGCGGCCAGCGTGTACTGCCCCTCAACCCCGATGTTGAACAGGTTCATTCGGAAGCCGATGGCCGCTGCGATGCCGGACAGGTACAGGGGCGTGGCTCGGTTGAGCATGT
>DATKBG010000039.1:0-4821 GCA_035514255.1 Acidimicrobiia bacterium | reverse complement strand
GATCTCGTCTACCTGTACCCCACCACTGACTCGACGCTCGGCCTCCTTTACTTCCCGATGATCTTCCCCCTGGAAGGCGGCTACAACCTGCCCCCGGTCACCGACAGCCTGCCGATCCCGTACGACGGCTCCCAGACGGTTCTCTTCGACGACCACAACCTCGACGGCACGATGGACGCCTTTGTGTTCTCCCCGGGCATCACCCCGGGCGATCCGGCATCCCTCACGGTGTGGCTCGGCCCCGACTTCGCCACCACGGTCGGTCCCATCGACCTCGCGGTACCGTCGGACGGCCACCGCTTCGCCATCGGGGACCGCAACACGGACGGGACCATCGATGGTCGCAGTGACCTGTTCGCCCTGGGTACCGATGGGCAGCTGGTCGTACACCAGGGGACGACCGACCCCACCACCACCTACGCCAGCACCGCCACCATCCAGACCCAGGCGACGATGGGAGCGAGCGACGCCTTCTTCGTCGCCGATCTCGACGGAGACGGCCATGACGACCTGTTCGTGGTCGAGCCCAGCGGTGCCACCACCATGTACCGGGGCGGGGCGTCCACCCACGACCCGGGTATCTGGCACGAGTGGACCGCCGCCGACACCTCCAATTGGTCATGCCCCACTTCGTCCATCGTCGGGGCGCTGTCCAACACGCCCCAGGTCGCTCTGTTCAACCCGCAAACGGGGCTGTGGTGTCTGCGCGGCAAGTACGGGCAGCTCCAGTCGTTCCAGTACGGCGAGCCGGGCGACTACCCGATGATGGGCGACTGGGACTGCGACGGGGTGGACACGCCCGGCGTGTACCGGGAATCCGACGGGTACCTGTACCTCCGGAACTCGAACACCCCGGGCGACCCCGACGTCGAGTTCTCCTTCAGCAGTCCCGGTGACGTCCCGCTCGCCGGTGACTTCAACGGCAACGGGTGCGACACCGTCTCCATCTACCGACCTTCCAACCAGACGTTCTACATCATCAACCAGCTGGGCCAGAAGGACGGCGGCCTGCGTGCCGCCGAGTTCTCCTACGTGTTCGGCTCCCCCGGAGACAAGCCGTTCGCGGGGGACTTCAACGGCAACGGCCAGGACACCGTCGGACTGCACCGCGAGTCCACCGGCTTCATCTACTACCGCAACACCCACACCCAGCACAACGCCAGCAACCAGTTCTTCTTCGGAATTCCGGGGGACCGCTTCGTCACCGGCGACTGGAACAGTGACGGCAAGGACACGCCTGGCGTCTACCGGCCCTCGGCGCGCTCGCTCTACCTTCGATACACCAACAGCCAGGGCGACGCCGACGAGACCATCCGGTGGGGCGACTCGTCGTGGCTGCCGGTCTCGGGTCGGTTCCAACTGCCCTGAATCCCGAGCTCAGTCAGACCGGGGCACCATGGTCAGGTCGAAGTGGCGGGACCCGTCACCCCGGGCGTGAGCGTGATCGTGATCCTGAGCCATCAGGCGGTAGCCACCCGGGCGATGAGGCTCCGGAAGAAGGCGACCGCCCCATCGGCGTCGGCGGCCCGGATGCGCTCCCCCGTCCCGTGGATGCGGCTCATGTCCTCTGCGGTGACACTGAACGGGGCGAATCGGTACACATCCCGCGCCACGCCCGCGAAGTACCGCGAATCGGTGGCCCCCATGAGCACCCAGGGGACGGTGGGGACACCCGGGAACACCTCGGAGATGGTCGCCGAAATCTCGCCGAAGGCGGCCGACTCGGTCGATGACATCGGTGATGGGTCGGAAGTGAAGCCACCCTCGAGAACCGACACCGATACTTCGGGACCGGCGACCGATCGCACGTGCTCCAGCACCTCTTCTCCGGTTTCGCCGGGGAGGATCCGGAAGTTGACCACCGCTGCCGCCTCCTGGGGAAGGAGATTGGGTTTCACGCCACCCGACACCATGGTGACGGCAGCCGTCGTCCGCACCAGGGCAGCCGTCTGCGGCGACGTCAGAAGCCGCTTGGTGAGCAGCCATCGGAAGCGAGCCGGGTTGGCGAGCATTCGTCCCTTGACGCCACCGATCGCAGCGCCGAGTGCGGCGAAGAACTGGCCTTGCGGTTCGAGGCGCGCCGGTAGCGGTTTCGCCTCGAGCCGGGTTATCGCAGTTGCCACCATGCCGATCGCCGTCGAAGGCGGCGGCACCGACGAGTGACCCCCGGTGCCCGATGCACTCAGGCGCACGTTGAGGTAGCCCTTCTCGGCGATGCCCACCAGGGCGACGGGGGTGTCGAGGCCGGGGAAGAAGTTGCTGGCGACGGCGCCGCCCTCGTCGAGGACGAACGAGAGCGAGACACCACGCTCCTCCAACAGCGAGGCGATGGCGGCCGCCCCCTGCGACCCGCCGATCTCCTCGTCGTGGCCGAAGGCGAGGTACACGGTGGCCCCAGGACGGAACCCTTCGGCGAGCAACGACTCGACGGCCTCGAGGACGCCAATCAGCGACCCCTTGTCGTCCAGAGCGCCGCGCCCCCAGAGGAACCCGTCTACGACATCGCCGGAGAACGGCGGGCGCGGCCAGGCATGCTCCGTCCCCGGCTCCACCGGCACGACGTCCTGGTGGGCGAGCAGGAGGAACGGTTCGGTAGTCGGATCGGACCCGTCCCATGTGAACAGCAGGGAGTGCTCGGCGACCACCTCACGGGTCAGGGTGGCGTGTACCAAGGGATACGTCCGCTCCAGGAACCTGCGGAACTCGAGCAACGCGCCAGGGTCCGCCTGATCACGATCCTCGTAGGAGACCGTCGGGATGCGCACCGCCTCGGCGAGATGGTCCAAGAACGCAGCTCCGACCGGGCCCACCGGAGCCTCGCTCATTGCGTCGGGACCCGGGTCACCCCTCGACCAGAACCCGCGCAGAGCGGCCGCGGCGGCAACCCCCACTCCGGCCCCGGCGACGATGGCGGTTGTGCGCTTCGACATGCACCCGATGGTACGCGATGACTGGTGAGGCATCCCCATCGACACGCTCCGTGGGTGGCCTCAGCCCGACCTGCCCATGGGCAGCGGGTGCCACCGCTAGGCGCGACGCCACCGGTATCGTCGTCAGGGATGCATTGGCTCGATCGCGCCACCACCCTGACCATCGCCCGGACCCCGTCGAGGCGGCGTCCCTTCCACCTCGGGTGGGGCGATCGGGACGTCGTCGACTGGTACATCGAGAACGCCGCCACTGCCCCGCCGGTCGCCGACATCGAGTTGATCCGACGACCCGCACGCCGCAACGGCAACCTGGTGATGCGCGACATCGAGTTCGAGAGTCCGTTCGACCTGCTGCCCGAGGAGTCCCGTGTCGTCCGGGCCCGGTGGCTCACCACCGATCCCGAGCCCGAGCGGCTCGTCGTGCTCCATCCCGCCTGGAACGACGAGGACTACTCCACCCGTGGCCGCATCGCCCGGGACCTCCTCGCCCGCGGCATCGCCAGCATCATGATCCAGCACCCCCTGTATGGCGACCGGCGGCGAACGACCGTCGACTACCCGGTCCCGAGGGTCTCGGATTTCTGTCTGATGGGCCGGGCCGCCGTCATCGAAGGCCGCTCACTGGTCACCGAGTTGCACGGTCGCGGCTACCGAATGGGGGTGGCCGGGTACAGCATGGGGGGCAACATCGCCGGCTTCGTCGCCAGCCTCGTCGACGCCCCCGTGGCCATCGCACCCATCGCCGCGGCCTACGCCGCCGGACCGGTCTTCCTCGACGGGGTGCTCCGCCACACAATCGCGTGGAATGCCCTCGGCGGCGAAAACGACGCGACGCTGAGCCGGCTGGAGCAGGTACTCACCGCCGGGTCGATCCTCAACCATTCCCCGCCACCGCACATGCGAGCAGCGGCGATCCTGGCGGGGAGCCGGGACGGTTTCGTACCCACCTCGGCCACGCTCGCCATCCATCGCCACTGGCCGGGGTCGCAGATGAACTGGATCAATGCCGGCCACGCCAGCCTGCTGATCAGGCACCGGGCTGAGCAGGCGGACACCATCGAAGCGTCCTTCGACCGCCTCGACGCCCTGGTGGCGACGGCGTAGGCGCCGCCACCGACGACACTGTCACCCATGAGACGAACCACCGCGACGAGCATCGCGGTCGCCCTGGTGGCCCTGACCGCCCTTCCCGCGGCTGCCGAGCGTCCACCCCATTGGGACGAGCGCGTCGCCTGCGCCGACGTGTTCGTCATCGGGGTCCGCGGGAGCGGAGAGGATCGCCGGGTCAACGACGCCGAGCGCGGATTCGGCCCCAGAGCGGTTGCCCTGTTGGACGCCGCCGCCGAGATGCTGCTGTCGAGGGGCATCCGACTCGCCGCTGCATCGGTGGACTACCCGGCGATCGGTGTCGACGATGCGGCCCGCAGCGTGTTCTCGTTCGAGCCGAAGGGCTACGACGATTCGGTGGACGCCGGTGTCACCGACCTCGGCCACCTGGTCACCGATGTACGAAGCCGCTGTCCCGGAGCGGTGATCGTTCTGGTCGGTTACTCGCAGGGGGCTGAGGTCATCCGCGTGGCCCTGTCGCGCCGCGTGGTTGTGGCCGACAACGACATCGCCGCCGTGGTGCTCGTGTCCGACCCCGCCTTCAATGCCGCCGATGCCCGTTCCGGTGTCAACCTGCGCGGCACCTACTCGTCGAGCCGTACCGGCGTGCGTCGCTCCACGCTGAGCCTGGTCACCCCGACCGGCATCGCCGAGCGGACCTTCTCACTCTGCAATGCGGGCGACATCGTGTGTCAGATGTATCGGGGCCCGCTCCCGTGGGCGTTGCTCGATTGGAACGGCGCCATCGACGTGCACCGCTCGTACGGGATCGGCGACGTGCTAC
>DATKBG010000038.1:0-2139 GCA_035514255.1 Acidimicrobiia bacterium | reverse complement strand
TGGCCAGGCCCGGACACCCGGACCGCCCTCATCGCACATCCTCCAGGGCCACTGGCCGTCCCACCCGCAGCAACAGGTTCACCGCCATCGCCTTCACCCCCGCCTCGATCCCGAGAACGGGCTCGGCCTCGCACCGGCAGGCACCATCCGCGGCTCGCCGCGAAGCCGTGTCACGACCGCCTATTCCTGATCTCCGCGCCGTCCGCCGGTGGGGAGCCGTGTTCACGACCCAGCAGCGACCGGTACAACGCACACCGAAAGATGGGTGTCCTCTTCGATGTCCTTCCACTCGTGCAAGGTGTCGGGAAGGAACACGTAAAGCTCCGGTCCGTCGTACCTCAGCTCAGTGCCGCCAGGAAGCGCCAGCGTCCCTTTGCCTGAGATCACCTGGCAATGGGCGATGGCCGGGGCGGCGTGCATCACGAAGTGACCGCCGGCTGCGATACGAACAAGCTCGAGCACCGCCTCATCGCGCTCGACCACTGCGGCGCGCTCAACCCCGGTGAGCTTCTCTCCCTCCCATTCTTCGTACGGTCGCCACTGCGGCCGCTCGGTCCGTCGGTGGACGACCTCATCACTCTCGAGTTCGAAGACGGTCACCCGCATAGTCGTTCCTCCTCTCTCTCCATGTCACTTCACCCCGGCCGCGAGCCGCTCGAAGACAGGACGGACCGCGGAGCGGAGCTCCCGATAGGCGGCGCGGAGCTGCCGGTAGAGATCATGTCGCTGGGGATCGGGGTGGATCGGGTCCATTGTCTCCTGCCAGGCCGTGGCTGTAGCGGCCAGATCGGAGACGTGCCCGGTGGACGCGGCGGCGATGAGGGCGTCTCCGAGGACGCCGCATTCCTGCCGAAGCGTTGGGATCCAGTCGATGCCAACGACGTCAGCCTTGATCTGGTTCCACAGGCTGGAACCCGCCCCACCGCCCAACACTCGCGCCTCTCGCAGCTCCTGACCGGTCTCTCGCACCAGCTCGGCCCACTCGGCGTACTCGTAGGCGATGCCTTCGAGGATCGCCCGGAAGAGGTGACCGTGTTCGTGCCCCGCTGTGAGTCCCACCCACGCTCCCCGGGTTCGGGGCTCTGGTGGCAGCACCATGCCCTGGAAGTGAGGGAACCAGAGGAGACCACCAGCGCCGGGAGGCACCTCGGCGGCAAGACGGTCGAGCTGCCGAAAGGCCTTGGGATCGCGGCGGAACTCGGTGGCGATCTCGTCCCGGAACCAGCGCAGTGCCAGGCCCCCTCCATTGATGAACGCCATCGAAATGTACTGGCCGGCGATGACGGAGTGACCGGCGGTGAGGGTGAGGTGGCGAGTATCGGGGGCGAAATCATCGACGCTCACGGCAAACACGCTGGCGGTGCCGGCAGAGTCGAAGACCTGACCCGCGTAGACGACGCCGGCGCCGAGGGAGGCGGCGCTCTGGTCGCCGGCGCCGGCTGCGACCGGGGTTCCGGCGGGGATGCCCGTCCGATCCTCTCCGTCCCTCGTCACCGTTCCCACGATGTCGAGGGGATCGACGATGCGGGGGAGCACCCGGTCGTCGATGGCGAAGAGGTCGATCAACTCACCCGACCAGGTGGTCCTGGCGGTATCCGAGAGGTTGGAGAAGTGCAAGTAGGTGCGGTCGATGAAGGCCTCCTCGGCGGAGAGGCCGCACAGTCGGCCCGCTACGTAGGCACCGGGCACCACGAAGCGGGCGATGCGGGCGAAGTCGGCCGGACGCTCCCCCTGCCACCAAGCGATCTTCGGCCCGTGCGAGTACGTGGGCGGGCAGCCCGAAACCTCCACGATGCGGGGAGCATGCTCCGCCATGGCGTCGATGTATGGGGTGCATCGGGAGTCGAGCCACGAGTCGAAGTGGGTGGCCGGTCGGAAATGGGCGTCGATGGTGCCGATCCCCGACATTTGCCCAGAGAAGGCGACCCCTCCGATCTCGCGAGCCCGGCCCGACGCCTCGACGGCGCTCCGGATGGTGACGGCGGCAGAGTGCTCGATCTCGTCGAGGTCCTGCTCGGCCCAGCCCGGACGGGGATGGTGAAGATCCACCTCCTGGTAGGCATCGGCGACAATCCGACCGGCCTCGTCGACCACGGCCGCTTTGGTTCCCATCGTCCCCAGATCGCAGCCGACGAAGAG
>DATKBG010000037.1:0-2202 GCA_035514255.1 Acidimicrobiia bacterium | reverse complement strand
GCTGCGCGAGCTGTTCGAGGAGATCGCTCCTTCAACGACTCTGGATGAGGCCCTGGAGCGCGGGAGCCCTGCTCGAGCGATGCCGTCGTGGATTCCGGCAGCAGCCCTGGTGGCCGCCATCGTGCTCGTGGTGTCGATCGGCGTTTGGCTGTCGCGGTCCGGGGATCCCGTCGCCGACACCACGCCAACCGAGCCGACCACGGTGACCACGACGACCACCCTCTCGACGACCACGACGACCGAGGCGCCGGGGGCGGTACCGGACCGGCCGGTATACGGCGGCGTCGTTCGGATGGGGGTCGACCTCGACTATCCCTTCGGTACGGACATCAGCCTCAATCCCTTCGCAGACCATCGGGTAGCGCCAGTCCTCGCCCGGCTGGTGACACCCGGAGCATTCCGAGTCGATCCAGCGACGGGAGATCTGATCCCGAGCTTGGTCGAGTCGATCCCGACGGTTGCCAACGGCGGCGTCGTCGTCGGTGCGAACGGTGTCGTGACCGTCAGCTACCGGATCAGGGAGGACGCGGCGTGGGAGGACGGAACACCGATCACGGTTACCGACTTCATCTTCACCCACGAACTCCTCCGGGAGCACCTGTCCGGTACAGGACTCCCGAACGATGTGAGTGCCCTGGTGGCCTCGATCACAGGCGAGGGAGGCGATGTTGTGGTCACACTTACGAGACCCGATCCCCGCTACCTCCTCCTCTTCGAGTGGGTGCTACCGGCCCATGCCGTCGACCCCGACACCTTCGAGACCGAGTGGACCGAGCGGCTGTGGCTCTCCGGGGGCCCGTTCCGGTTCGTGTCGTTCGATGCGGCGGCCGGGGCCGGCGAGGTGTTGGCAATATTCGAGCGCAACCCGAACTACTGGGAGGAGAGGCTGCCGTATCTCGACGGCATCGAGGTGGTGAGACTCGGCTCGGCGTTTGACGGGATTGACCCTGTTAACGCATCGGTCACGTTGGTTCGCGACGGCACGGTGGACATGGTCGCCGGGTATGGGTTCCCGTTCCCTGCCGAGCCGATGTTGCGGAGTGCGGTCGAGGTCGGTCTCGACCTGGGGGCGCATTACGACGGGATCATCGAGTTCATGCTCGTCCAGTCGGATCCAAAACGGCTGGAGCACAATCCGTCCTCGCGCAATGGTGATCCCGAGTACCGCCGGGCTCTGCTGAGTGCAATCAGTCGCCAGGCGTTGGCGTCTGCGACCGGTGGTCAGGCGTTCACCAGCATCAGTGCTGTGGGGTTCCCGGCGTGGGACCACGACGGATGGGTCGTCTACGACGATGTTCCCTCCTCTCAGGCATTCATCGAGCAGCTGGAGGCCGCGCCCGTTGCGGTCTTCTATTCGACTACCGGTGGGTTGACGATCGACATCGGCGACGAGATCGTGCGCCAGTTGACCGCTCTCGGATGGGACGCCACCGCCGAGTACGGCGGGTTCGACCCGCTGCTCTCCGGTGATTTCGACATCGGCGCCCTGAGGGGTGTGTCGACCGGCCCGGCGGGCCTTGGTGGTCTCGAGTTGCTCACGTGGCTCGACCCCTTCGGTGCGGAGACGTTGTTCGACTGGCGACGTGCTGGGACTGTTGCTGCCGAGTATCGAGAGCTTGTGGCTGAGGCGAACGCCGAACTCGACCGGGCCAGGCTCCAGGAGCTGATGCGCGCCGCAGAGCAGGTGCTCATCGACGCCGCGGTCGTGTATCCGCTCACCTATCGGCAAGCCACGTTCAACCCGTTCTGGCCAGACCGTGTCGGGGGATACGTCCCATCGGCGAGTCCCTCCCGGGACACTGCCTCGGCAGCATGGTGGTGGAGTCCGAGGGGCTGAGCGGAGCCACTGACCTGAGGCACTGGCCATGACGACCTGCGCCACTCCCGCTGGGCAGTGACACACTCCACCGATGCGACCAGGCAGGGATCGCTCACCTGATAGTTTTTGTGGACCCGCAGACCCCCCGAGCAGTCGAAACACTTGGACAGCCCGTCGCCGGGTACCGCGCATGACGGCGATGTGCGCCCTAGCTCGATGAGTTCCATGAAGTGCCGCGTGGTTCCGCGGGGGCTCTGATGGTACGGGGGATTCCTGAGCGCGGAACAGGGGCGACGCTGCGACGCGGGTCATCGGTAGCCTGAGGCGTGTCGTACCGGTCTGAGGAGGTCAGGATGGATCTCGTGCCGCTTTTTGAAGGGGAA
>DATKBG010000036.1:0-5369 GCA_035514255.1 Acidimicrobiia bacterium | reverse complement strand
GGGCATCCATCGACGGGATCCACCAGACGGGGGAGAGCGCAGGCTCGGGCCACCAGACCTCCCGGTCGATCGGCGACCTCGACGGCGCTGCCACCGGTGGTCAGGCGACCAGCCTGGCCCGACAGGGCATGGGTGCTTATGACATCAAACCCGGTCACTACGAGGTCGTGCTGTCACCCGAGTGTGTGGCGACGATCGTCGTCTTCCTCACCTTCTACGGATTCAACGGCAAGTCGGTCGAAGACGGTCGGTCCTTCGTCGATCTCGGCGCCGACCAGTTCGACCCGAAGATCACGCTGCTGGACGACCCGCTGTCGGAGGATGCCCTGTGGGTTCCGTTCGACGCCGAGGGCACGCCTCGGGTCGGCCTCGACCTGATCCGCGACGGCGTCACTTCAGGGGTCACCCACGATCGGCGCACGGCTGCCAAGGCGGGCGTCGAGTCGACCGGTCACGCCCACGAGGCGAGCGCGTCGTACGGGCCCATGGCCGCCAACCTGCGCCTGGAGGCGGGGGGCATCGAGTTCGAGGACATGATCTCGACCGTCGAGCGCGGGCTCTACGTGACCACGTTCAATTACTGCCGGGTGCTCGATCCGAAGAGCATGGTGGTGACCGGTCTCAGCCGCAACGGCACCTTCATGATCGAGAACGGGAAGATCACCGGTGCCGTCACCAACCTGCGTTTCACCCAGTCGTTCATCTCGGGCATTGGCCCGGGCAACGTGATCACCGTGGGCAACAACGTCCGGTACGCCGACTCGGAGTTCGGCGCCGGATTCGTCCGGGCTCCGTCACTCCAGCTGGCTTCCTGGAACTTCACCGGAGGAGCGGAGGGCTAGGAGTCGTCGCCCGTCGCCCGTCGCCCGTCGCCCGGTGCGGTTCACGCACCTCCGGGGACCGCGTGATGAGGTCCATCTGCGGTCCCTCCCCCCGAAGGGGGGAGTACCTGGCGGCGGAGCCGTCAGGGGAGGGGGGAGGGCGATCGCGTAGCGGCCGTCCGATGCGCGTCAGCACGCTTTGCAGGCCTCGCGACGCGTCAGCCTTCCCCCTCCGTCATCGGCCTGCGGCCGATGCCACCTCCCCCTACAGGGGAGGGGACCGTACCGGGGAATGAGGGCGAAGCCCTCATTCCCTTTCGGGCCTCTGCCGCAACCGCTTGGTCTCCGCCTTTCGGCTCTTCGCCTCCAGGCGGCGCTTGCGGGAGGCGAAGGTGGGGCGTGTGGCGCGGCGGGTGCGGGCGGTGCGCAGCGCGTCGACGAGGAGGCCGGCGAGCCGACGGCGCGCCAGGGCACGGTTCTGCCATTGGGAGCGGGTGTCGTCGACGATGACGCTCACCGTCCCGCCGCGAACCCGATTGCCGAGACGCTTGAGGAGCCGTGAGCGCAGTTCCTCGGGGACGGCATTGCTGGTGTCGACATCCCACAGCAGTTCGACCCGGGTGCTCGCCTTGTTGGCGTGCTGGCCGCCGGGACCTCCGGACGGCGAGAAGCGCCAGGTGAGCTCGCCGGGCGGGATCGTGAAGACCCCGCCGACATCGAGGTGATCGTTGCCGCCCATCACAGCCCATCGTACGGGAGGGGTCCCCGCCGGTAGCCTGAGCGGGTGATCGACGACCCGCTCTGGCCCCGCGCCGACCGTTGGCTTGCCACGGACTCCCCGTCACCGGATCTGGCCGTCATCGGGGTGCCTACCTCGTCGGCATCGCTGAGTCCGTCGGAGGCGTGGCGCATGCCGGCTGCCTTCCGCGAGGGGCTCGGCCGGTTCTCGACATGGGACTCAGAGGACCGTGTCGACATCGGTGATCTGTCGGTGGCCGACCGCGGCGACTGGGCGGTCGAGGCGCTGGACATGCACGGTGTCCTCGAAGGTGTGGCCGACTTCGCCGGGGCGCTCGATGGCCAGGCGGTCCACGCCTTCATCGGGGGTGACAACGCCATCACCCGACCGTTGGTCAGGGGGCTCTCTCCTGGTGGCCTCGATCGGGTCGGGGTGCTCACCCTCGACGCCCACCACGACGTCCGCTCGCTCGAGAACGGCCCTACCAACGGCACACCCATCCGCGGTCTCATCGAGGACGGGCTGCCGGGTCGCAACGTCACACAGGTGGGCATCCACTCGTTCGCCAACTCGGGTGCCTACCGCCACTATTGCGAGGAGCAAGGGATCGAGGTGATCACGATGGCCGCGGTCGATGAGGTGGGTGCTGGCTGGCTGGTGGCGACGGCGCTCGACGATCTCGCCGAACGCTCCGACCGCATCTTCGTAGACGTCGACATGGACGTGCTCGACATCGCTTTCGCGCCCGGGTGCCCGGGGGCGCGTCCCGGGGGGATGACGCCGCGGCAACTCGCCTCGGCCTGTCGCGCCGCAGGGTCTCACCCGGCGGTGATGGCGGTCGACTTCGTGGAGGCTGATCCCGGCCGGGACCCCTCCGGGATCACCACCATGCAGGTGGCAAACGCCTTCCTGGCTTTTTGCTCGGGTCTGGCGCAGCGGAGATCGGCGTGACTCGCACCGTCACCATCACCGGTGGGCCGCTGAGCATCGACGACGTCGTGGCCGTCGCCGCGGGTGAAGCGACCGTCGAGATCGATCCGTCGGTCGCCGACCGGATGGCGGCAGCGCAGGAGGTGATCGATGCCGCCGTGGCCTCTGGTGCCGTCGTCTACGGCGTCACCACCGGTTTCGGGGCGCTCGCCGGGACCCGCGTGGACCCTTCCGAGTCGGCGGCGATGCAGGTCGCACTGCTGCGCTCTCACGCCGCCGGCGTCGGCGATCCGCTGCCAGCCGAGCTGGTCCGCGCCATGCTGCTGCTGAGGGCCAGGACCCTGGCGCAGGGGCACTCCGGCGTGCGCCCGGTCGTCGTCGAGCGGATCGTCGACCTGTTGCGACACGGCGTGTTTCCGGTGGTGCCCTCCCAGGGCTCGGTCGGGGCATCGGGCGACCTCGCCCCGTTCGCCCACCTGGCCCTTCCGCTGATCGGCGAGGGCGAGGTCATGGTTGGCGGCGACCGTATGTCGGCCGCCGAGGGGCTTTCGGCTGTCGGACTCGAGCCGATCACCCTGCGGCCCAAAGAGGGGCTCAGCCTGCTCAATGGGACCGAGGGCCTGCTCGCCCACCTGGTTCTCGCCATCCATCGGCTCCGTCGACTCACCGACACCGCCGACATGGCGTGCGCCTTGTCGGTGGAGGCGCTGATGGGGAGCCAGCGGCCGTTCATGGCCGAAATACACGCGCTGCGGCCCCACCCCGGCCAGATCGAGTCGGCCCGTCGGATCCGGGAGGCGATCGATGGCAGTGGCATCGACGCCAGCCATCACGACGATTTCGACCACGCCGTCCAGGACGCCTACAGCCTGCGTTGTGCCCCGCAGGTTCACGGGGCGGCGCGGGATGTAATCGAGTTCACCGCGGGCGTCGCCGACCGCGAGCTGGGAGCGGTGGTGGACAACCCGATCGTCCTCGATTCGGGTGAGGTGGTGTCGGCGGGCAACTTTCACGGGCAGCCGCTCGCTTTCGCCCTCGACTTCCTGGCGATGGCGGCGACCGAGCTCGCATCCATTTCGGAGCGTCGTACCGACCGCCTGCTCGACCCGACCAGGTCGGCGGGACTGCCGCCCTTCCTGGCGACGCGACCCGGGCTCGACTCGGGATACATGCTCGCCCAGTACACCGCAGCCGCTCTGGTCGCTGAGAGCCGCGTGCTATGTCACCCGGCATCTGTCGACAGCATCCCCACCTCCGGGCTTCAGGAGGATCACGTGTCGATGGGCTGGGGCGCGGGCCGCAAATTGATGACGGTGCTCGACAACGTCGAGCGGGTCCTCGCCGTCGAACTGCTGTGCGCCGCCGAGGGCGTCGACCTGCGGGGGCCGCTGCTGCCGGCGCCGGGGACGGCGTCGGTGCACCGGGCGATCAGATCGGTCGTATCGCCCCTCGACGGCGATCGCCCGCCCGGCCCCGACATCGAAGCCATCGCCGGTTTGGTCCGGGAGGGACGAGTAGCCGGTAGCCGGTAGCCGGTAGCCTCCATCCATGGCTCGAACGATCCGTGCCTCCCGTGGCGCAACGCTCACCACCAAGGGCTGGCTCCAGGAGGCGGCACTCCGGTGCTTGATGAACAACCTGGATCCGGAGGTGGCCGAGCGACCCGAGGATCTGGTGGTCTACGGCGGCACCGGGCGAGCGGCCCGCTCGTGGGAGGCGTACGACGCCATCGTCCGTGCGCTTACCGACCTGGAGAACGACGAGACGCTCCTCGTGCAGTCCGGCAAACCGGTGGGGGTGTTTCGCACTCATGAGATGGCGCCCCGAGTGCTCATCGCAAACAGCCTGCTGGTCCCGGACTGGGCCGACTGGGACACCTTCCGGGAGCTCGAGGCCGCCGGCCTCATGATGTACGGGCAGATGACCGCCGGGTCCTGGATCTACATCGGCACCCAGGGCATCCTCCAGGGCACTTATCAGACCTTCTCCGCTATCGCCGAGTTGCGGTTCGGCGGCACGCTCGAGGGCACGCTGACACTCACCGCCGGGCTGGGGGGCATGGGGGGCGCTCAGCCGCTGGCAGTGACCATGAACGGTGGTGTGGCCCTGTGTATCGAGGTCGATCCGTCCCGGATCGAGCGTCGCCTGGAGACCCGTTACCTCGACGTGCGCGCCCGCGATCTCGACGACGCCATCGCCCGCTGCTTGGAGGCCAAGAAGAAGCTCCACGCCCTGTCGGTCGGGGTGGTGGGCAACGCCGCCGACGTGTTCCCGGCGCTACTCGAAATGGGCCTGGAGGTGGACATCGTCACCGACCAGACCTCGGCACACGATCCCCTGGTCGGGTACGTGCCGTCGGGATACGACGTCGACGATGCTGCCCGGCTCCGAGAGAAGGACCCTGCCGGGTACGTCGATGCGGCTCGGGAGAGCATGGCCCGTCACTGCGAGGCGATGGTCGGTTTTCAACGGGCCGGTGCCGAGGTGTTCGACTACGGCAACAACCTGCGCGGCGAGGCCCTCGCTGGCGGGTACCCCGACGCCTTTGCCTACCCCGGGTTCGTCCCGGCGTACATCCGCCCACTGTTCGCCGAAGGTAAGGGCCCGTTCCGTTGGGTCGCTCTCTCGGGTGACCCGGCGGACATCTCCGCCACCGACAAGGCGGTGTCCCGGCTGTTTCCGAAGGATCTGCCCCTGCAGCGGTGGATGCAGTTGGCGTCGGAGCGGGTGGCGTTCCAGGGGCTCCCCGCCCGGATCTGCTGGCTCGGTTACGGCGAACGCCATGAAGCGGGTCTCGCCTTCAACGAGCTGGTCCGATCCGGCGAGGTTTCGGCTCCGATCGTCATCGGCCGTGACCACCTCGACTCCGGGTCGGTGGC
>DATKBG010000035.1:0-22260 GCA_035514255.1 Acidimicrobiia bacterium | reverse complement strand
CCGGCGAGGTCGGTGACCGCCCCACCGCCGACCCCCACGACCAGACCGTCACGGCGCATGCCAGCTTCGAGGAGCCACCCGACCACGGTCTCGACGCTCTGGAGCGTCTTTGCGGCCTCCCCATCGGGCACGACGAGCACGGCGCAAGGCACGTCGCCGAGCGCCATTGCCACCTGACGGGCCACCACCTCGGCTCCGGGTTGGGTGATGATCCCCACGAAGCCCGGGCGAAGCTCGCCGAGAAGGCGCTGCTGATCGAGCACCCCGCGTCCCACCACTACCTCAGTCGACACGCGATGCCTCCCAGTGGGTGGCGACGAGGACCGCCACCACCCCGGCCGGAGTCGACGCCTCGACGGTGACATGGGCTGCCTGCTGATATCGGGCGCGTCGCTCTTGAAGTAAACGCTCGATAGCCGCGAGCGGATCGCTGCCCAGCAGGGGCCGGCCCTCCCCCAAACCCACTCGCCGGGCGAGCACCTCCACCGGAGCGTCGAGCCAGACCACCAATCCCGAGGAGCGCATCACCTCCACCGAACCGTCGTCGAGGACGACCCCCCCGCCGGTGGCGACGACAGCCTCGGAAAGGGCTACCCCGGCGACGGCTTCGGCCTCGGCGCTTCGGAAGGCCACCGGATCGGCAGTGAGGAGGTCCGCCGCGGCGACTCCTGCGTGCGTAGCCACCAGTTCGTCGGTGTCCACGAAGTCGCACCCGAGCCGCTCGGCGACGAGGCGACCGACCGTCGACTTTCCGGATCCCATCATGCCGACCAACCACAGGGGCATCAGAATGCCTCCAGGCGACCCCGCCTCCGCGCCACCGCTTCGACGAACTCGTCGACGGTATCCCCCCCGAATACCCGCTGCATCTCCGATGCCAGCACCCAGGCGACCATCTGCTCGCATACGACCCCCGCCGCGGGTACGGCACAGACGTCGGAGCGCTCGCGGAAGGCGGCGGCGGGTTCCTTGGTGACCACGTCGGCGCTGCGTAGGGGCCGCATCAGCGTCGACAGCGGCTTCATGGCGGCTCGAGCCCTGATGGTCTGTCCGGTGCTGACACCGCCCTCGATGCCCCCGGCTCGGTCGGTATCTCGGGTGAACGACCCGTCGCGCACGTCGATCTCGTCGTGAGCATCCGACCCGCTGCGCGCCGCGGACACGAAACCATCGCCGATCTCAACGGCCTTGATAGCCGGTACCGACATGAGGGCGCCGCCGAGGAGTCCGTCGAGTTTCCGGTCCCAGTGGACGTGGCTGCCCACGCCGGCCGGAACGCCGAAGCCGAGCACCTCAACCACGCCTCCCACGCTGTCGCGTTCGGCGTGCGCCCGGTCGATGCGCTCCATCATCGCCGCCTCCACCGACCGGTCGAACACCCGAACCGGGGATGCGTCGACGGCGTCACGGTCGTCCGGACCGGGGCGGACGCCGTCCTCCACGGCGATGCCGCCGATGGCGACGACATGGCTCAACACCGAGGCGCCAGCGGCCCCCAGGAGCTGCTTGGCCAGGAACCCGGCGACGGTCCGCGCCGCGGTCTCTCGAGCGGACGCCCGCTCGAGGATGTTGCGAGCGTCGTATGACCCGTGCTTCTGCATGCCGGCGAGATCGGCATGTCCCGGCCGAGGCGTCGTCAGAGGCCGTTTGGGTTCACCCTCTCGGGGATCCATTTCCTCCTGCCACCGCGGCCACTCCGTGTTGCGGACCACGATCGCCACCGGACTGCCCAGGGTCTTACCGAATCGCAGGCCACCGAGCGGTTCCATTTCGTCGCGCTCGATGTTCATGCGCTTGCCCCGACCATGGCCCAAGCGCCGCCGGGCGAGTTCGTGGGCAAGGCCATCGAGGTCGACGCTGATCCCCGACGGGAGGCCCTCGACGATCGTGACCAAGCCGGGACCGTGTGACTCCCCGGCGGTGAGAAAGCGCAGCATGACCGGAGGCTACCCGGGATGGATCAGCCCTCCGTGTCAGCCCCGTCGTCGCCGGTATCGCCAGGATCCTCCGTGGGCGGTGGAACGTCGACCACCGTCGTCGTGGTGGTGTCGTCGATAGGGAGCACCGGCTCCAGCGGCTCGGGAAGCAAACCCGACAGCGTGAAGAAGCGTATCTGGAGTGACACGCCCAGCCCGCCCTCCCCGTCGGCCCCGACGCTCAAGGCAATCGCGTCCACTCTCGCCAACCTGGGCAGGTCGTTGACCCCGAAGAGGAAATTGACCACTTCGAAGTACTCACCGGTGAGACGGGTGGTGACCACGATCGACCGCAGACCTTCCCCGTCGCTTGGCTCGGAGGGATAGCCAGGGACCAGCGATAGGAGTTCCACCCGGCTACGCAGTGCGAGGTCATACAGGCTGTCGATGATCTCGTCGAGCTCCGGATCGTCCGGGATGACGACACTGAGCGAATCCAACGCGCCGCGGTACTCGGGCTCCAGCTCGGCTACGGACTGCAGATCGGCGACCCGCGCCCGCAGGCGCAGCTCTTCGTCCTGGGCGACCTGGAGATCGGCGCGAAGCTCGTCGACCCGTGCCACCTTCGGTGAGAAGAAGAAGAACCACCAGACCACGCCGAGTAACAGCAGCAACAGGCCCACCAAAATCGGTTTCCGGGCCATCAGGGCACCTCCGGGATGATGCGGTCGATGCGGCCGCTACCCGACTCGGGGGTGAGGATCGCCGTCGAGGTGAAGTTGACGGAAGCCTCGTCGTCGAGCGTCTGACGCATGATGTTGCTCACCCACGGGCCGGTGACCCCGCTGAAGTCCTCGCTTTCCAGGGTACGCAACCACTCGGCGACACTCGGGAAGTCGGGGCCCAACCCGCTGAATGCGACCCTCCCGAACGCACCTTCTCCCTCCCCCCCACCGGCTGTCCCGCTGATGGTCTCGATCTGGATGTCGGAGGACACCAGCCGCACCAACTCGGTGAGGAACAGGCCCCAGTCGACGTCGCGGTCGAGAGCGACGTGAACCTTGTCCACCCGATCCTGGTAGGTGGCGCGGAGCTCTTCCATCGGCACCAGAGCGGCCACTTCGGCACCGAGGCTCTCGTTGACCTTGTTCTGAGCGCGCACGTCGTTGCTCGCTGCGGTAACCCGCTGCTCCTGCCAACGGACGCCGTAGACCATCGCCGCCACCGCGAGGAGAACGATGAGCAGCGTGGCGAACAGCCCACCGCGACCGCGGGTGGTGGCGACGGTCGGGAGCAGGTTGATCGGTCTCATGCCGACTCCTCCTCCATCTCCGGATCGTGCCGCTGTCCCGCCGGCACCACATACTGCCCCCACAGGGCCAGCCCCACTGCCGCCGGCAGGACCGGCTGGTAGGAGAGCAACTCGGGCCTGGTCATCTTGAGGCGTCCGACATCCACGTGGTCGAGGACCCGCGCCGCCTCCACCCTCGTGTCGAGCACCCTCCCGATACGATTGGCGAGGTGCGGCAAGCGGGCACCGTTGCCGGCCACGGTCAGCTTCTCCAGGGCGGGCTCACCCGATTGAGACAGGTAGTAGTTGACCGAGCCGCGCACATCCTCGATGAGCCGGTCGGCGGTCGCGGTAAGGATGGCTCCGGCGGCGGCGGTGTCCCCGAGTCCGCTGGGAACGCCCTCCGGAAGGACCCCAACCTGACGCTTGAGGTCCTCGGCGGCTTCCACATCGATCTCCAGACCCTCGGCGAGGTCGCGGGTGAACTGTTGACCACCGGTCGGCAGCAACCGGACGAATCGGATGACCCCGTCGCGGATGATGGCGATCTGCGTGAGGGATCCGCCGATGTCGATGAGGGCATGGGAACCCCCGCCTGTGGTGAGCAGGTCGGTACCGAAACTGGCTCGCACCAACCCGAACGCCTGCAGGTCGACCGCCAGCAGTCGGATGCCGGCCGCAGCGGTCACGTCGATCAGGTCTTCGATCATTTCGCGATGGGCGGCGACGGTGAGGATCGACAACATCGGGTCGCCTTCGGGGCCGGTGAACTCTTCGACCGGGACGAAGTCGAGAACCGCTTCCTCAACCGGGATGGGGATCGCATCCTGAACCAGATATGGGAGGGCTTCGACGATCTCGGCGTCGTCGAGCGAGGGGACATCGAGGTGCCGGACGATCACCCGCTGGTTGGCGACACCGAGGACCACCCGCTTATTGGGGAACTTGCCCTGCTTCCAAAGGGCGACGAGCGCCTCGCGGACCGGCCCATCATCGACTATCTCGCCGGCTTCAACCGCCCCGGGCGGCAGCGGCATCTCGCCGAACTGCCGTAGTATCGGGACCGACCGCGTCGTCTCCACGACGGCGGCGCGTACGGCCTCCGATCCTATTTCGAGTCCTGTGATGACCGGCATGGTCTCCTCTCGCAGACGTAGTACTTCGGAGGACAGAGCCCGCTACTTGAGCAGAGAAGAGCCATGAGCCATGCGCGATGGAGCTCTTTGCTACTTTCCTGCTGTGCCGATCGCCATCGCCGCCGTGTTCGGGCTCCTCGTCGGCTCGTTCCTCAATGTCGTCGCCTATCGAATCCCGGCGGGGCGGTCGGTGGTGCGGCCCGGCTCGGCATGTCCGAAGTGCGGGACGCCAATCGCCGGCGTCGACAATGTCCCGCTCTTGTCCTGGATCGTGCTGCGGGGACGCTGCCGGCACTGTGGTGTGTCGATTTCGGCGCGCTATCCGATCGTGGAGGCTGCGACCGCGGGTCTGTTCGCCGCTACTACGGCGATCGTCGGGTTTGGCCCGCTGCTGCCTGCCTACCTGTGGTTCGTCGCGGTGACCTTCGTCCTGGCCATCGTCGACCTCGACACCAAACGCCTCCCCAACCGGATCCTCTATCCGGGTACCGCCGTCGCATTGGTGCTCCTCATCGCCGGCACCGCGTTCGAAGGCAACTGGCAGGATCTCGGGCGGGGGGCCCTGGGAGGACTCGCCTACTTCGCCGGGCTGTTTGCGCTCGCCATCGTCGCCCGCGGCGGCTTCGGCTTCGGCGACGTCAAACTCGCCTTTCTCCTGGGGCTCTTCGTCGCTCGCGCCTCCTGGGGGGCCCTCGGGGTCGCGGTCCTCGGGGCCTTCTTCCTCGGCGGGATGGTGGGCGTCGCCCTGCTCGTCACCCGCCGCGCCGGGCGTAAGTCAGCGATCCCGTTCGGCCCGGTGATGGTTCTGGCGGCGTGGCTGGCGATCGCGCTCGGCGAACGAATCGCGGCGTGGTACCTGGGATAAGCAGACGCCAGTGGCCACTGGCTCAGGACGCGCTGAGGGGGCGGCTTGCGCCGCCCCCTCGTGCGTTACGGATCAACCTTCGTGGTCGACCGTGGGATCGATGGTGATTACCAGCCGGAAGTCAGCCAGCCTGCGGGAGCACCCGCGACCGTGGGACAAGTGGCTGTGGTTCCCTGCGAGTAGTACGTGGCCCCGTTGGCGACCTGGTACACACCGAACGTGTGAGTCGACTCGCTGGTGCCGTGGAGGCACAGATCGGCGCCGACAAGGTTCATCGTGATCGCATCGAGTCGGGCGTTGGCCTCGATCGCGAGGATCGTCGCGTTGTCAGCGGTGAACGCATTGTTCTCCAACTGGTACGCATTCTGGGCCAACAGCACGTTGCGCAGATCGCTCTGCACGGACCGGTCCTGGGCACTCCGACGGAATCCGAGGAACGACGGGATGGCGATGGCGATGAGAATTGCAATGATCATCACCACGACCATGAGTTCGATCAGGGTGAAACCGTCTTCACGGCGACCCTGACGCATTGCTTTGAACATTGAGACCTCCTGGATCTCGCCTTTGATGAACCGTGGCCGGTCCACTACTGATTTATCGGCCCCAGGGGCCGAAATCTTGAGAGGCGATTGCGGTGGGGGCCACATCACGCACCAACGCGGTCTGGCGAATAGCGAATAGCGAACCGCGAATCGCGCGCCAGAAAGCAAACAGCCGACGGAGGGAGGGACACCGTCGGCCGTTCGCCGGAGGACGTGGTGACCGTGGGAAGGACACCGATGCCACGAGTGATCGGCAGGAACGCGTCGAACTTGAGGACTAAATCGGCGATTGCCGAGACGGCAGTTCAGTACTTGGTACCTGGTACTTGGTACAGCGAGTGCGCTTGCGCGCTACTGAATGAGGGACGCGATATTGAACATCGGGAGATACAGGGCGATGAGGATGCCACCCACCGTCACGCCCATGACGATGATGAGCAACGGTTCGATGAGCGAGGTCAACGCACTTACCGTGTCCTCGACCTCCTGGTCGTAGAAGTCGGACACCTTGCTCATCATCGTGTCGACGGCGCCGGTCTCCTCGCCCACCACCATCATCTGCGTCACCATCGGCGGAAAAACCTTGTGTTTCTCGAGGGGATGGGCCAGCGACTCGCCTCGCTTCACCGACCGCTGCATGTCGACGACACCGGCGCGTACCTGCGAGTTACCGGCGGTCTCGGCCACGATGTCGAGGGCCTGGAGTACCGGCACGCCGCTCTTGCTGAGCACCGACAGGGTGCGCGAGAACCGGCTGATCGCCACCTTCTGCACCAGCCCGCCAACGACCGGGATCCGCAGCTTGAGCGCGTCATAGGAGACCCGCCCCGTCGGACTCTTCTTCCAGCGCCGGAAGACGACGATGGTGGCGACGATCAGGCCGATCACCAACCACCAATAGGTGGTGAGCGCGGACGACGCGGTCAAGAGCATCTGGGTCGGCGCCGGCAGCGACCCGCCGAGGTCGGTGTACATGGCGTCGAAGATGGGCACCACGAACACCAGCATGCCCGTGAGCACGAGCACGATGAGGCCTAGCACGACGGTCGGATAGGCCATTGCCGACTTCACCTTGGAGCGAAGCCGCACACTGGCCTCCAGCGTGTCGGCCAGGCGGTTGAGGGTCTCATCGAGCGCACCGCTGACCTCTCCCGCATGGATCAGTGAGACATACAGGTGGTTGAACACCTTGGGGTGCGCCTCGAGAGCGCTCGAGAGGGCAGTCCCTTCCTCGACTCGATGCTGCACGTCGGCGATCACCTTGCGCAGCTCGCCGCCCTCCGTCTGCTGCTCGAGAACGGTCAACGCACGAATCAAAGTGAGGCCGGAGTTGACCATCGTCGCCAACTGACGGCTGAAGATGGCCACTTCTTTCGGCTTGACCTTCTTCTTGAACCCCGGAAGGGTGATCTCTTTGCGGAGAGCAGACACCGTCCGCTTCTCCACCTTCAGCGGCACGTACCCCTTGGAACGCAGGACGTGGGCAACCGCCGAGGCGTTGGGCCCCTCCATGACACCTTCGTGGAGGCTCCCTGACCGATCGCGAGCTCGGTAGTCGTAGGAAACGGCGCTGCTCACCGTCCTCCTCCCATCAAGTTGTTGAGTTCGTCCACGCTGTGGGCCCGCTCCAGGGCCATGTGGCGCGAAATCTTGCCGGCACGCACCAGGCTGGCCAGCGACGAGTCCATACTCTGCATCCCGTGGCGGGCACCCGACTGGATCGCGCTGCGGATCTGGTGCACCTTGCCTTCGCGAATGAGGTTGCGGATCGCCGGGGTGACCACCATCACCTCTACCGAAGCGGCCCGACCCCTGCCATCGAAAGTTGGAATGAGCTGCTGGCTGACCACGCCCTGAAGCGCTTCGGCCAACTGGACGCGCACCTGCTGCTGCTGATGCGGGGGAAATACGTCGATCATGCGCTCCACGGTGCCGGCGGCGTCCTGGGTATGCAGGGTGGCCAGCACCAGGTGCCCGGTCTCGGCGGCGGTGAGCGCCGTCGAGATGGTCTCCAGGTCGCGCATCTCACCGAGGAGGATCACATCGGGGTCCTGCCGGAGAGCGTGGCGGAGTGCGTTGGCGAACGAACCGGTATCAGCGCCCACCTCGCGCTGGTTGACCACGGCCTTCTTGTGCTTGTGCATGAACTCGATCGGGTCCTCGATCGTCATGATGTGGACCGACCGATTGATGTTGATCAGGTCGACCAGAGAAGCCAGCGTGGTTGACTTACCCGACCCGGTGGCTCCGGTGACCAGTACCAGTCCCCTGGGCAACATGCCGAACTCACGAACCGCAGGCGGCATGCCCAGGTCCTCCAGCGGCAGGATGTCGTTGGGGATGGCGCGCATCACGGCGCCGACCGAGCCGCGCTGGAAGAACACGTTGACGCGGAATCGGCCCCGCGCCGGAAGCGGGTGCGAAGCATCGAGTTCCAGCTTGTCCTCCAACTCCTCGCGCTGGCGAGCAGTCAGGATGGCGTAGATGACCGAGCGGAGCGGACCGGGGAGCAGAACCCCGTAGCCGGGCATCTCCTTCAGTTCGCCGTTGACCCGAACCCGCGGAGGTGTCCCGGCGGTGAGGTGTAGGTCGGAGCCACCCATGTCGATCAGTTCCTCGAGGAGATGGTTGATGTGGAAATCGGGTTCATCGGCCTCTGCCCCGGCGGGGTTCGGTGCCGTCGCCCCGATGCCGACCCGACCCCCGGCCAGTGCAGGGTTCGAGCCTTCGGCGTCCTGCGGGGTGTATGCCCGGCGAACAGCGGCTTCGAGGCCCTCCTTGGGGACGAGGACGAGGGTCACCGGGCACTTCGCCTCAGCGGTGAGCCTCCGTTCCAGGTCGAGATCGAACGGGTCGACCACTCCGACGACGAGGCGATCGCCCGACATCCGGATCGGTAGAGCCGACTCATCTACGGCGACCTTCGCCGGCAGGCGGTTGCTCGCGACGCGATCGACCCCGTTGTGCGCCGATGGGTCGTAGAACTCGACGCCGGCGAGGCCGGCGACCTTACGGAGAACGTCGACCTTGCGGACGATGCCGGAGTCGATCAGCTGACGAACCACGTTGCCGCCCTCCATCGCGGTCGCCGCCGATGCCTCGGCGAAGGCGTCCACGGAGAGCAGGTTGTCGTCGACGAGGGCCTGCCCCACCCGTTTCGTGATCATGTCGATTGCCATCAGGACACCACCCTCAGTACTTCTTCGAGGCTCGTGAGTCCGAGCTTTACTTTCTCCATGCCATCGACGCGCAGGGTCACCATGCCCTGCTCTATCGCCTTCGCCTTGATCTCGTCGGATCGGCGATGGTCGACCGCCATGTGCTGTATCTCTTCGGTCACAACCATCACTTCATTGATCGCTATTCGTCCCGAATATCCGGTACCCGAACACATCGAGCAACCGACGGCGCCGAAGATGGCCGCCCTGCCGTAGTACGGACCGATGCCGATGTCCTTCGCCACCTCCTGGGTGACGTCCTGGGGGGTCTTGCAGCGGTCGCACAGCTTGCGGGCGAGTCGCTGGGCGAGCACCGAGTCCAGCGCCGACGACACCAGGAACGGCTCCACCCCCATGTCGATGAGACGACCAATACTCGAGGCAGCATCGTTGGTATGTAGCGTGCTGAGCACGAGGTGGCCTGTCAGCGCCGACTCGACGGCGATCTTTGCCGTCTCCACATCGCGCACCTCGCCGATGAGGATGATGTCGGGGTCGGACCTGAGGATCGACTTCAACGCGGTGGCGAAGAGCAGTCCCGCCTTACGGTTGACCTGCACCTGGTTGACCCCGGCGAGCCGGTACTCGACCGGATCCTCGACCGTGATGATGTTCTTTTCGGCGCTGTTCAGCTGTTCGAGCGCGGCGTACAGCGTCGTCGTCTTTCCCGACCCGGTCGGGCCGGTGACCAGGATCAGCCCGTGCGGGCGCCGGAAGGAGCGCTCGAAGGGCTCGAGCGTGTGCGGCAGGAACCCGAGGTCGGGGAGATTGAGAACGGTGTCCGCCGTGTCGAGGATTCGCAGGACCACCTTCTCGCCGTAGATGCCGGGCAGGGTGGCGACGCGTAGGTCGATGGCACGACCGGCCGCCCGGATACTGATGCGTCCGTCCTGGGGAACCCGCCGCTCGGCGATGTCCAGGTCGCCCATGATCTTGAGGCGACTGACCACCGCGTTGGCCACCGAACGCGGCGTGGTCATGACTTCGTGGAGCACGCCGTCGATGCGAAAACGGATCCGGAGATCCTTGGCGCCCGGTTCGACGTGGATGTCGGAAGCACGCTCGTTGACGGCCCGGGTGATCAGCGTGCTGACCAGCTTGACGACCGGGGCCTCCTCGACGGCAGCTTCGATCGCCCCGAGGTCCTCCAGGTCGGCGTCGCCGGGCACGAGCTCGGCGATGTCGAAGTCGTCGGGTTCATCATGGTGGTGCCATCCGAGGGCAGCTTGGATGTCGGACCTGCTGGCCACCCGAACGATCACCCTGCGTCCGGTGAGGGCTCGAACGTCGTCGATGACGAGCACATTCGCCGGATCGGCCATGGCCAGCACGAGGTCCTCTCCCTCGAAGCCGATCGGAATCACCGTGGCGCGACGAGCGAGCGAGTCGGGAACCAGGGCCACCGCCGCCGGGTCGACCACGGCATCGGCGAGGTTGACGTAATCGAGGCCCATGTAATCCGCCATGGCCCGAACCAGGGAGGCCTCGTCGAGCGCCGAGTCGTCGACGAGGGCGTCGATGAGCGACTCCCCGGTCTCGGCCTGTCGTTCGGTGGCGTTGTCGACGTCCTGCTCGGTGACGAGCCCGGACCCGATCAGCGCGGCGCCAACCTCAT
Source organism: Acidimicrobiia bacterium (assembly GCA_035514255.1). Classification (GTDB taxonomy): domain Bacteria; phylum Actinomycetota; class Acidimicrobiia; order Spongiisociales; family UBA11373; genus DATKBG01. Next base: position 11,674 of record DATKBG010000035.1, on the reverse strand, counting down.
CCTTATCCATGAATGGTCCTAGTACTGGGTATCCCCATAGATGTCGGCATACCCAGTGGGACCCTTGACACTTTCGCGAGCTCGGCCGCTGGTTTCAGTGGCGGGCGGCACGCTCCATCACGCCGACGGGTGGTACCAGTCCGGTCCACAGCTCGAAGGAGACCGCCGCCTGGGCGACGAGAGCGTCGATCCCGTCGAAGACGGTAAGACCGAGGCGGCGCGCCTCGCGCGTCGCCGACGTCGGCTCATCGCCGTAGGGAAGATCGATGAGTGCCTCTTGTCCGGCCAGGAAGTCGGCAGGGAGGGGTTCCCGATCCATTCCCAGCGTCGTCGCATTGATCACGATCTGACCGGGCAACGGCGGCGCCCATCCGGCGACTGTGGCTTCGACGCCCACCGCGCTCACGAGGGCCGCAGCGCGCGCCTGGTCTCGCCCCAGCACGGTCACCACTTTGCCTTCGGCGGCGAGGAGGGCCGCCGCTGCGGTGGCTCCGGTACCGAGCACGACGATCGGCAGCGCGGGAAGCCTGCCGATCAAGGCTCGCAGCCCCGACGCGTCGGTGTTGTCACCGACGAGGTCGCCGTCGTCGCGGTACAGCGTGTTGACCGCACCGGCGCGTCCCGCGGTGATGCTCGTCCGGTCACACAGTCCGGCGGCCGCTGCCTTGAGGGGAGTCGTGACGTTGGCTCCGTCGAGATCCCCACGGCGAATCTCATCGCAGCCGCGGCTCAGCCCGGCGGCGTCGCAGCGACGAACCTCGTATCCGCCCTCCAGTCCGACGGCGCGCAGCGCGGCCTCGTGGATTGCCGGAGACCTCGAGTGGGCGACAGGATCGCCGAAGAGGGCGAGCCGCACCGTCAGTCCACGCCCTCGCGTTGCCACCGGAGGAACTCGTCGAAGTCGTCGGTGAAGGCGTGCGATCCGTCGTCACCGGCGAGCAGGTAGTACAGGTACACCGTATCCGCGGGGTGAGCCGCCGCCTCCAACGACGCCGCCCGTACCCCGGAGATCGGCGTGGGAGGGAGCCCGAAGTTCCGATACGTGTTGTACGGGCTGTCGACGTCGAGGTGGGCGAGGGTCAGGCCACCGTCGGGTACTCCGCCGAGGGCATAGATCACCGTCGCGTCGATCTGAAGCATCATCTCGATGGCGAGCCGATTGAAGATCACGCTGGCGACGAGCGGCCGCTCCTCGTCGAGTACCACTTCGCGCTCGATGAGTGAGGCGATGATCAGCCCGTCGTAGGGTGTCAACCCCAGATCGGTCAGATAGGTCCAATCCACGGCGGCAACCCGTACCTCCGTGGTCGAGGCGAGTCGCCTCAGCACGTCGACCGCGGTCGCCGACGTACGGAACTCATAAGTGTCGGGAAACAGGAGCCCCTCCCAGTCGGACACCGACTTCGGGGCATCGGGCAGCAGCGTCGAGGTGACGCTCCCGTCGAGCAAGGGCGCGGTGAGTTCGGCGAGCGGGATGTCGATCTGCCGCGAGATCGACTCGAGCGTCTGAGCGGCGGTCAGCCCTTCGACCACGGTGAGTCGATACACGCCGCCCGCGGGGCCGGCGATCAGGATGTCGAGGACGGCGTCCGGGGCCATACCGGTGACCAGCTCGTACGTGCCTGCCTGCAGGCGATCGCTGGCTCGAGCCTCGCGCACCGTACGATCGAAGTCCGAGGCGGAGGCGACGACCCCCGCGGCGGCGAGTTCCCGGGCTATCTGAGAAGCCGGCTCGCCGGGGGCAACCACGAAGGTCACCGGCTGGCCCGCCACCACCGTCGATTCGCTCGGAGTGATGACGTCGCGCACCGCGGCGCCGAGCCACCGGACCCCGACGTAAGCGACGACGAACATACCAACGATCACCCCGGCAATGAGCAGGCCGCGGGCCGCTCGCCCGCCCGAAGACGGACCGGATGGAGGTGGTGTGTAGTCCTCCAGCTCGACACTCATCGGCGCGTCTCCAGGTAGTCGGTAAGCAGCAACGCGGCAGCCACCCCGTCGCGGAGGCGGCGTCGCTTCGACCGGCGGAGGCCGCCTTCGAGCAGCGCCCGCTCGGCGATCACCGTCGTATACCGCTCGTCGTGCAGAGTAGTGGGAACCCCGAGATGTGCCTCCACCCGCGCGGCCAAATCTCGCGCCGCTTCCGCCGCAGCACCTTCCGCACCTGAAAGCGACGTCGGCAGACCTACCACGATGAGTCCGACGTCGAGGTCACGCACCAGGTTCCCGATGGCATCGAGCAGGCCAGGATCGGTGGCGTCCAGCGACGGACGGGGATGAGCCGCGATCCCGTCGGCGTCGGTGACGGCGACACCGATGCGATAGCTGCCCGGATCGAGAGCGAGGATGCGGCTACTCACGCCGACGCCAGCGCCTCCTGCGCCGCCAGGCGAGCCCTATCCATCGCCTCGGCGAGCCGGTCACCCTTGGGTCCACCAGCCTGGGCGAGCGCGGGATCGCGACTTGCGCCACCCCCCAGCACCGAAGCGGCCACCGACGCGATGAGCGCCGCCGACACTCCGCGGGCGACGAGATCGTCGGTGACCACCACCACGATGGAGGCCTTACCGTCCCTCGGTGCGCCGACAACGGCGATACCGGACCCGACTTGATCCCGGACCTGCAACGCCAGCAACCGGAGTCCGTCGACGTCGGCGCCGTCGGCAATGGTGACCACGAGGCGCTTCCCGCCGACCTCATCCGCCTCCGCGGCGAGCCGCTCAGCGGTCCCGGCTCGGGTACTGGCCTCGAGAACCTCGAGTCGCTCCTCGAGATCGCGGGTCTTTTGGATCAAGCGCTCTGCCGCTTCCAGCGCCCCGTCTGCGTTGGTCTTGAGAACGCCGGCGGTGGCATCGAGGTGGCGCCGGAGCCGGCTGAGGTGGGCGTAGGCCGCCGCACCGGTATACGCCTCGACCCGACGCAGGTTGGCCCCGATCGACGACTCATCGGTGAGCACCACCGGTCCAACCTGTCCGCTGGTGGCCACATGGGTGCCGCCGCACAGCTCCAACGAGTAGCCACCGATGTCGATGACCCGGACGTGGTCGCCGTAGTCCCCGTACTTCTCCCCGAAGAAGGCGAGCGCTCCCATGGCGTCGGCTTCGTCGGGACTCACCAGTTTCGCCTCGACCCGGGCATTCTCGATCACCCGCTGGTTGGTGGCCTCTTCGACGAACGCCAGCTCGTCCGGGGACAGGGAGCCGTGGTGGGTGAAGTCGAATCGCAGCCGATCGGGCTCGACCACCGAACCCGCCTGGTGGACGTGCTCACCCAGGACGTCGCGCAGCGCCCAGTGCAGGATGTGGGTACCGGTGTGGCTCTTGCGGATCCGCTCCCGCCGGTCGGCATCCACCGACAGCTTCGCTGGCTGGCCGACTTCGACCGAGCCGGAGACGACGGTCGCCTCGTGACCGTGCAACCCGTAGACCGCGTGCCTGGTGTCGCTGACCCGGAGAGTCCCGGTGGGCGTCTCGATGACTCCGGTGTCGCCCACCTGGCCACCCCGTTCGGCATAGAACGTGCTCGCGTCGAGGAAGACCTCGACATCGGCTCCGTCACCGGCGCTCGTCACCTGCTCGCCATCGAGTACGAGCGCCAGGATCGTGGCCTCGGTGTCCACGTCGGTGTAACCCCGAAACTCGGTCGGACCCTCGGAATCCAGGATGGCGCGGTAGACGCTGGTGTCGGCGCTCGCAGCCCTGGCTTTGCGAGCCTCGCGCGCCCGAGATCGCTGCGCCTCCATCTCGAAGTCGAATCCATCGCGGTCCACCTCGACCCCGACCTCTGCGGCGATCTCCTCGGTGAGCTCGACCGGGAACCCGAACGTGTCATGAAGTTTGAAGGCGGTACCGCCCGGCAGGAGGTGCTCATCACCGAGGGCCTCGAGCTCGGCACTCAGGAGCGAGTGGCCCGACTCGAGCGTGCGCAAGAACCGCTCCTCCTCACGCAAGGCCATCTCCACGATGCCGTCGGACGCGGCGGCGAGCTCCGGGTACGCCTCGCTCATCACCTCGACTGTCGCCTCGACCAGGCGGGGGGTGATCGGTTCCTTGGCACCGAGTTGCCAGCCGTGCCGCACGGCTCTGCGAAGGAGGCGCCGCAGCACGTAACCCCTGCCCTCGTTGGACGGGACGATGCCGTCGCCGATCATGAAGGTGAGAGAACGACCGTGGTCGGCGAGGATCCGCAGACTGACATCGGAAACGTCGTCCGCACCGTATCGGGTGCCGGTCGCCGCTTCCCCTGCTTCGAGGACGGGGGCGACGAGATCGGTGAGGAAGGCGTTGTCGACCTCCTGGAGGAGCACGGCGACCCGCTCGAGCCCCGCTCCGGTGTCGATGCTCTTCATGGGCAGATCGCCCACCACGTGATAGGGCTCGTCCTGGATGTACTGCATGAACACGAGGTTCCAGAACTCCATGAACCGCGACTCGTCGACGACGGGCCCCCCGGGCTCTCCGTGCTCGGGCCCCCGGTCGTAGAACATTTCCGAGGACGGCCCGGCAGGGCCGGCCACCCCCATCTGCCAGAAGTTGTCCCGGTCGCGACGCTGCACCCGATCCGGCGACACACCGACGCCGTCGATCCAGATCTCGGCGGCTTCGTCGTCGCTGTGATGAACGGTGAACCACAGTCGATCGGGATCGAACCCGAACACCTCGGTGGACACCTCGTACGCCCACGGGATCGCCCGCTCCTTGAAGTAGTCGCCGAACGAGAAGTTGCCCAACATCTCGAAGAAGGACATGTGCCGTGCCGTAGTTCCCACGATGTCGATGTCGACGGTGCGAACACACTTCTGTGAGGTCACCGCACGGAGGTATGGCGGCGTCTCCTCACCGAGCAGGTAGGGCTTGAAGGGCACCATCCCGGCGACGGTGAGCAGCAGGGAAGGGTCATTGGGCACCAGTGATGCGGAGGTCACGACCTCGTGCTCCCGCGCCGCAAAGAACTCGATGAAGGCGCGTCTGATCTGCGCGCCCGTCTTCGGTGTGTTCGTCGCCGCCATGATCCGGGGAGGGTAGAGCCTTCAGCTCACAGTCAACAGCCAACAGCTCACAGCCGGAGCGTTCTGGCTGTCAGCTAAGTACTTGGTACTTGGTACTTAGTACTTGGTACCGAGTCCGCTCGCTACTGGCTACTGGCTGCTCGCTACTCGCCCCTCGTCCCTCGCTCTCTTTTCCCCATCACCCGGTCTATCTCCTCCAGGCGGTCGGCGATCCTCGCCTCGGCGCCAATTCGCTTGGGGCGATAGATGATGCGATCGACGGCCTCGTCGGGGAGATATTGCTGGGCGACCATGCCTCCCTCGTGGTCGTGGGGATAGTCGTACCCGACGCCGTGGCCGAGGTCAGCCGCCGCGGAGAATCCGGTCGACCGCAGATGTGGCGGCACCGTCGACGACGGCGTCTCCTCGACGGCAGCAGCCGCCCTCCGCATCGCTTTGCCCACCGAGTTGGACTTCGGCGCCGTCGCCAGATACAACGCGGCGTGGTGCAGGGCGTACGACGCCTCCGGCAGGCCGACGAAGGCAAGGGCACGGGCGGCGCTCACGGCGATGGCGAGCGCCGCCGGGTCCGCCAATCCGACGTCCTCGGACGCCAGGATCACCATGCGACGCACGATGAACTCGGGATCCTCGCCGGCGGCAAGCATCGTCTCCAACCAGTAGGCGGCGGCATCGGGATCGGACCCGCGCATGCTCTTGATGAAGGCCGAGATCACGTCGTAGTGCTGGTCGCCCTTCTTGTCATATCGGACGATTCGGCGTTGGAGTGCCTCTTCGACCTCGGGGAGGTCGATCCGGTCCGAGCCAGCACCGGCAGCGAGCACCGCGGCCACCTCCAGGGCGTTGAGCGCCAACCTGGCGTCTCCGCCGCTGCGCGTGGCGAGCGCATCGCGAGCCTCCTCGGTGATCGCGAGGGAACCGGGGACCCCGCGCTCGGAGTCGTCGAGCGCGGTATCGATCAGGCGAGCGACGTGGTCCGGGGCGAGCGACTCGAGCCGAAACAGGGTGCTGCGCGAGATGAGCGGCGAGTTCACCTCGAAGAACGGGTTCTCGGTTGTGGCCCCGATGAGGATCACGAGACCGGATTCGACCCCGGGCAGCAGCGCGTCCTGCTGCGCCTTGTTGAACCGGTGGATCTCGTCGAGGAAGAGCACTGTTCTCCGCTCGTCGGTCTCGAGCCGGTCGGTGGCCCGCGCCAGCACCTCCCGGACGTCCTTGACGCCCGCCGAAGTCGCCGACAGCTGCTCGAACGCGGCGGCACTCTCCGAAGCCACCAGCCGTGCCAGCGTCGTCTTGCCGGTTCCCGGGGGACCCCACAGGATCGTCGAGATCGGCTTGCCACTGCGCACCATGATCCCGAAGGCGGCGCCCGGCCCGAGAAGGTGTTCCTGTCCAACGACCTCGTCGAGCGTCCGCGGCCGCATCCGAGCCGCCAGGGGTTCCACACTCGCCCGCCGCGCCTCACGCTCCGCAGCGAACAGATCTGACTGATCCGCCATCAAGCCTCCATACCCGGGTAGCAGCGTGTACCAAGTACCAAGTACCAAGTACGTGCTGAGAGCCTACGATTCCCCGGCCAATCCCTCCTCAGCGCTTTCCGTGAGTTCCAGGCCGAGCTCCTCGAGCTGCTCCGCGTCGACCGGAGACGGGCTGCGGGTCAGCGGATCCGAGCCGCTCTGGGTCTTGGGGAACGGGATCACCTCGCGGATGTTCGGCTCGTTCTGCAGGATGGCGACCAGGCGATCGATCCCGATGGCGAATCCGGCGTGGGGAGGAGTCCCGTACCGCAGGGCTTTCATGAACCAGCCGAAGCGCGACTCGGCCTCCTCATCCGAGATCCCGAGGATCTCGAAGACCTGCTTCTGCACCGTCGGGTCGTGGATCCGCTCGCTACCTGAGCCGAGTTCGATCCCGTTGAGCACCAGGTCGTATGCACGAGACAGCGACTCGGCCGGGCGTTCTGCCATCTCCTCCACGCTGTACGGCCTGGTGAAGGGATGATGCTCCGGAACGAGCCGACCATCCGGAGTCGTGGCGAACGTCGGAAAGTCGACGACCCACAACGGATGGAGGTCGTCGTGCCCCTCCGGCTGCCCGAGGTCGAGCCGCAGCGTTCCGAGCACGGAGCGCACTCGCGCCGGAGCATCGGCGACCACCAGGAGCAGATCGCCGGGTTCGGCCTCGAGAGCTGTTCGCATCGCCTGTTGGACGCCGTCGTCGAGGAACTTGGCGACCGGTGACCGCAGCGTTTCGTCATCCTCGACTACCGCCCACACGAGGCCCTTCGCCCCGAGTCCCTGGGCGCGCTCGACGAGGCCATCGAGCTGGGAACGCGACAGGTCGCGAGTACCGGCGTTTATGCCGGCGACCAGCCCACCGTCGGCGAGTACCGAGGTGAACGCCTTGAACTCGGTGCCGGTGACAGCCTCCGACAGGTTCACCAGTTCCATGCCAAAGCGGAGATCTGGCTTGTCGGTCCCGTACCGTTCCATCGCTTCGTGCCAGGTGAGCCGGGGAAATGGCGCGGGCAGGTCTACGTCCCGCGACGACCGCACCACCTCCACGATCACCGCTTCCAGCGCCTCCAGCACGTCGTCGCGGTCCCAAAATGCGCCTTCGAGGTCGAGTTGGGTGAACTCGATCTGCCGATCGGATCGGAAGTCCTCATCGCGATAGCAGCGCGCCACCTGGTAATACCGCTCCACTCCCCCGACCATCAGAAGCTGCTTGAACAGCTGGGGCGACTGCGGGAGGGCATAGAACGACCCCGGCTGGAGCCGGCTCGGCACCAGGAAGTCGCGCGCCCCCTCCGGTGTGGAACGAACCAGCGTGGGTGTCTCCACCTCGAGAAAGCCGAGATCGGTGAGCGCCGACCGCATCGCGGTGATCGCTTTCGAGCGAGCCACCAGGTTGGCCGCCATCCGCGGCCTGCGCAGGTCCAGGTAGCGGTATTCGAGGCGACGGGTCTCGTCGACGTCGATGCGGTCTCCGATCTGGAACGGCAGCGGGTCGGCTGCCGACAGCACTTCGAGCATGTCGGCACGGACCTCGATCTCACCGGTGGCAAGGTTCGCGTTGACCGTTCCCGCGGGGCGGAGGCCGACCACGCCCTCGACGGCGATACACCATTCGTCGCGCAGCGCGGCCACTTCCGGGTGCTCGTCCGGGTCGACGACTACCTGGACCAATCCCGAGGCGTCGCGCAGATCGATGAAGGCGACCCGTCCGTGGTCCCGGCGGGTAGCAACCCATCCACTGAGCCGCACGCGCCGCCCCTCGTCGGCCGCGCCGAGCTCGGTCGCCCGGGATCGCTTCAGCGGTTCTTCAGCCACGCCTGTGTCTCCGCCAGCGTCATCGTCGACTCCTCCCCCGATGCAAGCCGCTTCACCGTCACCAGACCCTCGTCCCATTCCGATCCGACCACGATCGCCGCGGTGGCCCGGCGCCGATCGGCGGAACGGAACTGCGAGCGAACCGACCTGCCCGACAGATCCAGGTCGGCGCTGAAGCCGGCGCTACGCAACGAGGCCGCCACGCCGAGTGCCGCCTCGAGTCGCTCGTCTCCGGTCCACACCACGAAGGCGTCGAGTGCCGGAGCGTCGACGACGTCGGGCATGGCCAGCACGATGCGGTCGACGCCCATCGCCAGCCCGACCCCCGGCGTGTCGGATCCGCCGAGCATGGCCGCCAGCGGGTCGTACCGCCCTCCCCCACCCAGGGCAGACTGGGCGACCTGGTACGAGGACGCCTGGTACTCGAACACCGTCCGGTTGTAGTAATCGAGCCCGCGTACCAGTCGGGGGGCAGCGTCGAAGGGAATGCCCTGTCGGCGCAGCCCGGCTTCGACGGCGGCATGGTGGGTGCGCGCCGCCGACCCGAGGTGGTCGATCGGCACCGGCGCACCCCGGAGCACCGCGTCGTCCTGCTTGCTGTCGAGAGCACGCAGCGGGTTGGTGTCGATCCGCCGGGACGCCTCTGGCGAGAGATCCTCCCGGCGCTCGTCGAGGAACCGGAACAACAGGTCGCGATAGGCGGCCCGGTCCTCGGGGTCGCCTATCGAGTTGAGCAGGACGGAGGCATCGCCGATCCCGCAGGCTTGGAGACACCGGTAGCCGACCTCGATGACCTCGACATCGGCTTCGGGGGACGGCTCCCCGATGTACTCGACCCCCACCTGGAAGAACTGCCGGCGGCGCCCGGCCTGCGGCTGTTCGTAGCGGAACATGGGCCCGGCATAGGCGACCTTGAGGATTCCGTCACCGCCGCGGTCCAGGTGGGCCCGAACCACCGACGCCGTCGCCTCGGGCCGCAGCGTCAGCGAACGCCCACCGCGGTCCTCGAAGGTATACATCTGCTTCTCGACGAGGTCGGTCTCTTCGCCGACCCCTCGAGCGAAGAGTTCCGTGTGCTCGAAGATCGGCGTGAGGACGAGCTGGTACCCGTATCGATCGGCCAGATCGTCGAAGATGCGCAGCGCGGTACGCCACCGTTCCGACTCGGGCGGAAGGATGTCGTCGGTTCCCTTGGGAGCGCGCGGAATCACTGGCGAAAGACCTCGAGAAACGGGTTCGTCTGGAGCTCGGCGGCAAGGGTAGTGGCAGGCCCATGGCCGGGAAAGACGACCGTGCGCGCCGGGAGGCCGACTACCAGCTCCCCCATGGAGCGCATCAGCGCATCGTGGTCGCCACCGGGTAGGTCGGTTCTGCCGATCGAGCCGGCGAACAGGTGGTCCCCGGTGAACAGCGCCTGCTGATCGGGGAGATGAAACACGCAATGACCCGGGGTGTGCCCGGGCGTGTGGATGACCTCGATGCGCAGGCCGGCGATGTCGAGGACCTGGTCGTGTGCCAGGGGCGCGTAGGTCGGGGGCTGGTCGTAATCACCCGGTGGGACGGTCCCCCAGAACGCCTCGAGGAGCCGCTGTGGCTCCTCGGCCAGGAAGGCATCGTCGGGATGCAGGTACACCTCGGCACCGTGGCGCCGGGCCACCGCACCCGCACCGCCGACATGGTCGACGTGGCCGTGCGTGACCAGGACCGCCTCCACACTCAGATCGTGGGCCGAGGCGAGGGCATCGATCCCATCGGCATCCGGTGCCGGGTCGATGACGACCGCGGGTCCTCCCGGGCCGCGGGCGAGCACCCATGTGTTGGTGGCGAAGAGCCACAGGATCGCCCGTTCGATCAGCACCGGGCCAGGGTACGCCCCAGCGGGAAAATCAGCGCAGCTCGGTCCACTCGGCGAGGCTGCCGTAGATCGTGGTCGGCGCCATGAACGGACTCCCCAAAGAACCTTCGGTCACGATGACGGCATTGCCGGAGACCTCCGACGTAGATACCGGCGATCCGACCGTGTCGCACGCTTCCTGAGCGACGAACGAACCCTCGACCGTGACGGTGCCGCTATACAGAATCTGCTCGTGGGCGGCGATCACGGCCGCCGAGTAGAGGATCTGGCCGCTCCCGGAGGCGGTGATGTCGCGACCGGCGACCAGCAGCAGGTTGTTGTACTCCAGAGCAGTCGACGGCTGGTAGGTGCCCATCCGGAGGCCGCCCGATGTCGAGATGTCGCCACCCAGGTTGTTTGGGCACTCCCCGGAGGAGGAGGCGATGACGAGCACCCGCCACAGATCGGTAGCGCTGCCGGCATTGCCTTCGATCGCGACCGAACCGTGGTGGATGTAGTACGAGCCGTCGTACTTGGTGTTTCCCCCGCGGGTCCATGAGGCGATGCCGTCGGTGGTGCTGTTGTGACTGAACGAGCGATACGACCCGGTGGCGAGCTCATGGCCGGTGCACGGAGCGGCACCGGCGGTGTCGCCGAGCGTCGGGTGGGCCGGACCGGCACGGAAGGTTCCGCCCGGGCACAGGTCGTACTCGGAGAGATACCAGAGGTCCTCGGGGATGATCTGAGGGATCTCCTTCGGCGGCTGAACGAAGCGGTCCGAAGGGCCCGGGCAGAACCCGAAGATGTTGACGTTACTGCCCACGACGCCGCCGTCGGACGAGGTCACGCACCCGGTCCAAAAGGTGACGGTGCCGTCCACCAACATGTGCCCGTTGGCATGGGCCGAGGCGGCGTTGTTTCCCATCACCTCGGTATTGCCGAACTCGGGGTCACCGGAGATGGTGAGATCGGCGCCGCTCAGGAAGGCGTACGACGCACCCCAGGGCATGCTGACGATTTGGGCCGACCCGAGGATGCTGCGCACCACGCGAACCCGGCGGCTCGCGTCGTCGCGGCCGTCGCAGTAGCCCACCCCGTAGAGAACGATGGACCCTGCGCCTCGCAGGAACACACCGTCACCTTCGGGGAATTGGAGGACAGCAGTCTCCGCCGCCAGGTCGGCGGCGTCGATGGCAGCGGTGCGCTCGTCAGTGGTCCCGACGAACGATGCGGGCACATAGGTGTCGGTGGCGAACGAATGGTCGGCATCTACCTGGGCTGTACCCCAGTTGAGTGCGGACTCGGCCGAGTCGAGGGCGGCCTCCCAGCAGGAGTCTGCCGCCGCGTTGCCGAACTGGGCCGCCCCCCGGCCCATCACCATCGCGGTGATGAGGGACAAGGTCGCGCCGAACATGATCACGCCCAACACGCCGATCCCCGCGTCATCAGTCTGTCGAAGAGCGCCCAATCTGCCACGCAGAGTGTTCATGGCACCAC
>DATKBG010000034.1:0-6137 GCA_035514255.1 Acidimicrobiia bacterium | reverse complement strand
TTCGGCCGATGCCACCTCCCCCTTCAGGGGAGGGGACCGCGCGATGAGGTTTCTTCATGGAGTACCAAGTACCAAATACCAAATACCGCTCTGGCTGTGAGCTGTGAGCCGTGAGCCGTGCGCTATGAGTCCTTTCATGCCCTGGCTGCTCAATCCCCCAGGTATCGCGGCTCTTCGACTACCTTCCACCTTCCAAAGGAGGGCCTGTGACGATCCGATCGATCCAGGCTCGCGAAGTCCTCGACTCCCGGGGTAACCCGACCGTCGAGGTTGAGGTGACGCTCGCTGGCGGTCACCTCGGCCGTGCGGTGGTTCCCTCGGGGGCTTCGACGGGGGCTCTCGAGGCGATCGAGCTTCGAGACGGCGGCGACCGCTTCGGCGGAAAGGGTGTGACGCGAGCCGTCCGCAATGTCGTGGACACCATCGCACCATCGCTGGTCGGGCGCGACGCGCTCGACCAGGAAGGCATCGACCAGGCGATGCGTGACCTCGACGGGACGCCCAACAAGGGCAACCTCGGCGCCAATGCCATCCTCGGTGTATCGCTGGCCGTGGCCCGGGCCGCCGCCGCTGGGTCCGACATGCCCCTGTTCCGGTACCTGGGGGGTCCATCGGCACGAGTCCTGCCGATCCCGCTCCTCAACGTCGTCAACGGCGGGGCCCATGCCGCCAACTCCATCGACGTGCAGGAATTCATGCTCGTCCCCGCCGGTTTCGGGACCTTCCGCGACGCGCTGCGCGCCGGCGTCGAGACCTATCACGCGCTACATCGGGTCCTGGCTGGCCGTGGCCTCTCGACCAACGTTGGCGATGAGGGCGGTTTCGCTCCGGATCTGGCGGGTAGCCGCCAGGCGCTCGACCTGCTGATCGAGGCGGTCGAGCTGGCCGGCTACGAGCCTGGTACCCAGATTGCCTTCGCCCTCGACGTGGCCGCGACCGAGTTCCATCGGGAGGGCACCTACGAGCTGGAGGGGAGCTCACTCACCGCCGAGGGGATGGTCGATTACCTGGCGGGGTTGGTCTCGGACTACCCCATCGTGTCGATCGAAGACGGACTCCATGAGGCCGACTGGGACGGCTGGCGGCTCCTGACCGAGCGTCTCGGTGAGCGTGTGCAGATCGTCGGCGACGACCTGTTCGTCACCAACCAGGACCTGCTGCGCCGCGGTATCGATGCGGGAGTGGCGAATGCCATCCTGATCAAGCTCAACCAGATCGGCAGTCTGTCGGAGACCCTCCACACCATGGAGACGGCGGAGCGCGCCGGCTACCGCCGGGTGGTGTCCCACCGATCGGGCGAGACCGAGGACACCTTCATCGCTCACCTGGCCGTCGCCACCAACTCGGGCCAGATCAAAACCGGGGCACCGGCGCGAGGCGAGCGCACGGCCAAGTACAACCAGCTGCTGAGGATCGAGGAGGCGCTGGCAGCCAACGCTCGTTACGGCGGCTGGGATGCCCTTGGGAGTCTCCCGTGAGCCACAACCGCCGGCGGAAGGGTCTGATCGGCGTGTCGGCGCTGTTCCTCGCCGTGATCGTGGCCATGGGCCTGTCCGGGATCCTTCCGTTTCGCCAGATCATCGCCAGTGACCGAGCGGTGGAACTCTCGGAGCGCAAGCTCGAGGCCCTCGTCGAGGAGAACCGGCGTCTGGAACGTGAGGTGGCTGCCCTCCAGAGCCTCGAGGAGGTGGAACGGCTCGCCCGCGAGAACTTCGGGCTCGTCATGCCGGGTGAGATCGGGTACGTGTCGGTGCCGGTCGACGCCTCGGCCGACGCCATCGGGGTCCTCCCCTCGACCCCCGAGGACAAACCGTGGTGGCGGGCCGTCTGGGACATACTCACCGGGCGTGACCTGGTCACCGATGGGTGATCGCGAGGTCGTCGCCGCCCAGTTGGGCCGGCCGTTGCGGTCACCAGCCGATGTCGTCGTCCGATGCCACCTCGAGCTCCCGGTGGTTACCCGCGTTCCGCCGCGCTTGGACGATGGGACCCCGTTCCCGACCCGGTACTGGTTGAGCTGTCCGCTGGCAGTGGTGCGGATCGATCGGATCGAGGCGGCGGGTGGCGTCGCTCGTATGGATCGCCAGCGTGTGACCGACCCGGTGTTCGGTGAGCGACTGGCCGCGGCGCACGAGCGGTACCGAGACGAGCGAGATGCGGCGCTGCCGGCCGGGGCCGAACCGCGGCCGTCGGGTGGAGTCGCCGGAAGCAAGGGTGGCGTCAAGTGCCTGCACGCCCATTACGCCGATCACGCCGCAGGCAACGACAACCCGGTAGGGGAGTGGACGGCCGATCAGGTCGACCCACTCGACTGCACGACCCGATGCGTCGTCGCCACCCCTGACGGTGTGGTGCGCAACCCGGAGTGGACCGAACCGACATGATGGTGGGGGCGGTCGACATCGGTACCAACACGGTGCGGTTGTTGATCGCCGACGGCTCGACGGATCCGCCGTCGGAGGTAGAGCGCCACAGCGTCGTCGTAGGACTCGGCCGCGGTGTCGATCGAGCTCGTCGCTTCGACCCCGATGCGGTGGAACGCGCCCTCGCCGCTCTCGGCGGCTTCGCCGAGAAGATGGACGACGCGCGGGTGGCTCATCGATCCGCTGTCGCCACGTCGGCCAGCCGGGACGCGGCCGATGCCGATGCCTTCCTCGACCGGGTCGCCAGAGTGATCGGGGTGCGGCCACGGGTGATCTCGGGTGACGAGGAGGCGCGACTGTCGTTCCGGGGAGCGACCCGATGGTTGCCCGGGTCCATGCCGGTGGTGGTCATCGACCCCGGTGGTGGCAGCACCGAGTTCGTGTTCGGGGGTTCCCGACCCGACTACCTGGTGAGTGTCGACATCGGGTCGGTGCGGCTCACCGACCGCCTCCTGCCCGATCGACCGGCAACGTCCGAGCGGATCGCTGCGGCCGCCGCTCATGTTCGCGATCTGTTCGCCTCTGTCACCTTGCCGGGGCGTCCATCGCGAGCGGTCGGCGTCGGGGGGACCTTCACCACCCTGGCCGGCATCGCCGCCTTCGGGAGCGATGCCCCCACGGTTGTCGACGGCAGGGGCATGACGCAGAGGGCGCTCGACGGTCTCGTCGGTGCGCTCGCCGGACTGTCCATAGAGCAAACGGCGGCGATCCCGTCACTCGACCCGGCTCGCGCACCCGCCATCCTCGGGGGTGCCATCGTCGCGGCCGAGGCAGTCCGCCACGTGGGGATCGACGCGGTGACGGTGTCGGTGCGGGACCTCCTCGATGGGGTGGCGATGGAGCTGGCGAGCCACGGGTAGGACGGCGTGGAACCGGCTGCGTGCCCGCCCGGACTCTCAGGGGGTGCGCGAATAGGTCGCTGGCTTCATCAGGTTTCGGCTTGCCACAAGCAGAAACCTGATCCCGGGGCGAGCCTATTCGCGCACCCCCTCAGATCAGCGTGATCGGACCGTCGGTGGTGTCGACCGTCACCGAGACCACGCCCGGCGGACCGTCTTCGACGGTGATCGGCAGACCGTGTAGCCCGAGGCGAAGATCCAGATCGTGGTGCTCTCCGGCCAGCACGATGGACAGCCCTCCCGTCGGTGTCACCCGGTGCTCTGCCGCCACTGCCCCAGGGTGCGCCCCGGGATCATCCCATTGGATGAAGAACACGCTGGTCAACCCGGCGAACATGGCGGGGGCACCCACGAGACGCCACGAGATAGTGGAACCGTCCGGGCGGATGCGCGACATGGCCACCGGTTCGGTGTGGAGGCGGGCGGCGACCGCGTCGGCGTCTTCGGTACGAAAACACAGGGCGGCGGGTCGTGGGGTCGGCCCCACCCGATGCATCGCCCAGCGGCCCATCTCGCTGGCACCGGCCTCGGTCGGATCGACGACTGCCATCAGCTCCAGGTAGGTGGACCCGAGAGGGACGATCCGGTTGGCGGTCCCGTGACCTTCGTGTCGCCCGCCTGGCACCGACTCGAGTCCGTGGAGCCCGTACATCCAGTCGTGACCGGTTGCGAGATCGTCGACCAGGAGGATGACGTGGTCGATCTCCACGGGTCAGGCTCCCGGCTCGGGGGTGAACTCTCCGGCCGCCACCGCCCGCAGGGCTTCCTGGATGCTCGATCCATCGAACACCGCGTTGAGGTCGACCTCGATGCGGAGCACTCCTTTGTCTGCCTTGCGAAGGGCGCCGAGCCGTTCCAAGGGGCGGAGGATCTCGACGTTGTCTCCGAGTACCCATCCGCGAAACGTCGTGATCCCGTTGTCGAGGGCGCTGGCGACCAGGAGCCTCAGCAAGATCGTGCCCAGGCCCTTGCCCTGGTAGTCGTCGGCGACGATCACGGCGGCCTCGGCGATCGTCGGATCCTTGGCATCCCGCACATATCGGGCGACGCCGAGGCCCTGCTGGTCATCGTTGAAGTCGACCGCCACCCAGGCGAAGTGATTCGTGTAGTCGATCTCGGTGAGGTAGGCGAGCTCCCTCGGTGACAGGCTGGTCACCGGGCGCAGGAACCGCCGATATCGGGACTCGGAGGAGACCCGGCTCAGTCCGGCGGCAAGGGCCTCCTTGTCCTCGGGTCGGATGGGACGCACCGTGACCGTGGTCCCATCCCGTAGGAGGGCGGGGTGTTCGCCATGGTCAGACACCGTTTCAATCTCCCGTGGCCGATGCCAGTGGTAGTTCGGGGGAGCATAGGTTCCGGGGTTGCTCGGGGCATCGGTACGCTGCCGGACGCAGCCCGGGTGGCGAAACGGCAGACGCGTCGGACTTAAAATCCGAGGTCCCGAAAGGGGCGTGGGGGTTCGAATCCCTCCCCGGGCACAGCCTTAAGAAGGTATTTGGTATTTGGTACTTAGTACTTGGTACGAAGCGGGCAGCACAGTCAGAGGAAGCTCACAGCTCACAGCCAGACTCAGATACGTGCCGCTTGCCACTGGGGCGATCGGTCACCGGCAACCGGCAAACGGCTCCACCCTCGGTACCAAGTACCAAATACCAAGTACCGCCTCTGGCTGTGAGCTCTCAGGCTCCTCGCTTGGCGATCGAATCGGCGTTGTAGGGCTCGATCATGATGCACTCGCCCGGGCACTCTTCGGCCGCCTCGATCACGATGTCGACCTGGGAGTCGGGGACGCGAGCCACACCGCGGGCGCCTTCTGGCCCGTGCCCGTCGCCATCGCCGCCGTCGAACAGGATGGTCTTGTCGAAATGCTTCGCTTCTTCTTTGACGACCCAAAGACCGTCGTCGCGACCGCGGAAGACATCGGGTGCGATCTCCTCGCAAATGCCATCGCCGGTGCAGAGGTCCTGATCGATCCAGACCATCCACTTCGTCTCAGCCAACACGCACCTCCATTGCCGCCTCGGTTTGCCGTTGGCGAGTCCATCTTTGCACAGACCGCGTCGTTATCCGGGATCGAAGCACCGTCAGGCTTCTCTCGAGCGTCATGAGGCCGATGCCGCCCAGTCGCTCACCATCCGATCCAGGGTGCCCAGGGGGACGAGGCCGCTGCTGAGCACGGTGTCATGGAATCCCTTGATGGTGAAGCGGTCCCCGAGCACCTCCTCGGCCTGGCGGCGCATGCGCTGGATCTCGAGCCGCCCGATCATGTAGGAGGTCGCCTGGCCGGGGTACGAGATGTACCGATCCACCTCGTTCTCGATGGTGGTCAGGGTCATCGGCGAATTCTGCCGGAAGTAGTCGATCGCCTGCTGGCGGGTCCACCCCATGGCGTGGATGCCGGTGTCGACCACCAGCCGGCCTGCTCGCATCGAGTCGGCCGAGAGCATGCCGATCCGCTCCAGCGGGCCCGAGTACAGGCCCATCTCGTCGGCGAGTCGTTCCGTGTAGAGGCCCCAGCCCTCGGCGTACGCCGAAATTTGCGCGTGCTTGCGGAACTCGGGCACCCCTTCGAGCTCGCCGGCGATGGCCAGCTGGAGGTGGTGTCCGGGGATTCCCTCGTGATACGCCATCGATTCGATCTCGAAGGTGTGCCACCGGGTGGGTTCGGCGGTGTTCACGAAGAAGCTCCCCGGGCGCGACCCGTCGGCCGCCGACCTGAAGTAGAAGGCAGTGGGCCCGGATGCCGTCTCCATCACCCGACAGTCGGCGACCGGAAGTCGGCCGAACCAATCGCCCATGGCGGCCTTGGCCTTGG
>DATKBG010000033.1:0-2613 GCA_035514255.1 Acidimicrobiia bacterium | reverse complement strand
TGGTAGAAGGTGCGCACAGAGACCCCGGCCCGTTCCGCCACCTGCGTCACGACGAAGTCCCCGTCCTCGGTGATCACCGACGCCGCCGCGTCGAGGATGCGCTTTCGTGTGCGTTGCGCATTCTCACGCCGGAGTGGACTGGCGTAAGCCCGGGTTTCCGTCTCTTGTTGCAGTGATCCTGCCTCCATTACATGGAGTATGCAATGAACACACACGCATTGTCAAGAAGTGACCCCCCACCTGGCCCGGTGAAGAAGGGTCCACGGACGTGGTGTACGAGGAGGGGGCTGATGAGTGGGCCGAGTCCAGAGGGGCCACCCATCTCAGCTTGCCGAGCTGGTGGCCGGTGGTCCACTGGATGATCCAATAGGGCGGCCGGTGCGATGTGAGAGCGAGGAGCATGGCCGTCGTGGTCACAGGGGACTCCGATGTCCACCGACCCCCCCCGTCGGTGAGGACCGTCTCGATCCCGCCTCAGGCGCCAAGTCCATTCAAGAGACGACTCGCTAAACCTGTCGTCCTTTCCCTGTCCGATTCCAGCCGTAGGGGTGCCGCTGCGCCTCGATGGCTTCCTGCAGCCGTCTCATCACCGAAAAAAGGGTGTCGAGAGACACTCGACGACGTGGCGACCCGCTCGAGGGCGACCAACGGTTCCTCATCGAGATGCCCGACTGGCTTAAGTCGACGCATGAGCGCTACAGGCATCAACCTGGCAAAGGCGATGAGGGAGGTGAAACGGCGTCGTCCAACGGGCGAATGCCAATCGACGGGACCCTGGAAAGCGCCTCGTGCGGTGAAAGTACTGGTACTGCGCCCGGCTAGTGCGCGACATGGAGGTGTTCTTACCGACCTCAGACTGAGAGGTTGCCTCCGGTGAGGTCGTGCAATTCGGCGCCGACTGGTTGAGTGCCCACAAGAGCCTCCCACGACGGGAGGAGGTGGCGGACGACCCCGACTACGATGTCGGCACCACGACGCTCGGCAGTCAGACGGCTGTATGAGCGCTGTGCTTCAAGGATCGAGGCGGCCTGCTCGCCAGAAACCCTTGTAGTACTTGATAATTTTGCGCCCGTAGCTCAATTGGACAGAGCGTCTGACTACGGAGTATCCGGAACTGAGCGCAATGCTGACAGGGAAACCCCAGGTCACGACGGAGCGTAAACCGCAGAATCAGACGCTGGATCGCGTAGGCACGCCGGCGGCCCTCGGCTGACCTCCCGTGCGGCGATCACCACCGACACGTTGCTCGCTGAGGGCAGTGCTCGCGGCACACGGTGACCATGCCAGGCATCACGCCCTCCTCGCCGAGGTCGGGGTCACTGGCTTCTCCCGACAACCATGGCGTCGACATCGCGGCCTGGCCGGACTTCGAGGACGACGACTGACCGGGGAGGAGCACCCGCGGTATCGCCGACAGCACGTCGGCCGGGCGCGTGGCATGATCGCGGTAACGTCGCTGCGTCCGGCGGCGGCGGCGATGGAGGTGCACCATGGACGAGCCGGCGGTTCGAGTCCTCACCGACGAGGATCTCATGGCCGTGGGGGTGACGCCCGGGATCGTGCGGCGAGTTGCGTTCGAGAGCGACAAATACTGGCTCGGTCACGGGCTCGTGGAGCCGGGCTTCATGACCGGCTGGCACCATCACGGTGACAACCTCACCCTGGGCTACGTCCTGTCTGGCGCCTTCCACCTCGAGTACGCCCGGGTGGCCGCGAGTCGATCGACATCCACGCAGGTGAGTACTTCAGCGTCGCGGGAGGAGCCGTCCACCGGGAGGGGACCGTCGACGACGTGCCCTGCTCGGTCGTGGCCTTCCGTGTCGGGGACGGACCGCCGTACCTGGTCGCTATGGACGGACCCGAACCGGCGTAGGCCCCGGAGGCTTCCATCGAGGCGGCGGGAAGACGGCGCGGAGCCGGCCGACGATCCGCGTCGCGGCGGTCCCGAGCCCGGGCGTCAGTCGAGTCGGGCATCTCGATCCCGCACCCGGCGAGAACGCCGAAGCGGGTGATGCTCACGCCGAAGACGTAAGCCGCGACGATCGCGATGGCCCCGAGACGGCGCAGGCGTCGCCTGATCGAGGTCCCCTCGGCCCCCCTCGGCAGCTCCACCGAACGCCGCGGTTCGCGGGCGCACCCTCACCCCGGATCGGGGCTCGTTCGAACGCTGGACCCCGACCGGTCCGGAAGCGTTGCGACCGGCGCGCGCGTTGACGCGGCGGTGGAAGACCGAATCGTCGCAATCAAGCATCCGGTTGGTCCAGGAACGCCAGCAGTCGCCTTGCGAACAGATCAGGCGCGAGCGCGTGCGCGAGATGCTGTTGCCCTTCGAGTTCATCGATCCTCGCATCCGGCAGGGCCTGGGCGACGGCTTCGGGGTTCCCGCGCAGCTCGTCAGGACTGTCCGTCCCGACCAAAAGGAGAACCGGGATGCGAAGCTCGCTCGCCTCCTCCGGATCGAACTTGGTAGACCCGATGGCGCGATCCTCGCGGACGATGGTGTGAGCGGCTTCGACCCGAGACTGCCACCATGCGGCCTTCGCCCGGAAGCCGCGCAGCTCCTCGTCGGACATGTGCACGACCTCGCGGCAGAAGGTTTCCAGGGCAGCGTCG
>DATKBG010000032.1:0-2017 GCA_035514255.1 Acidimicrobiia bacterium | reverse complement strand
CGGAGGGCGTTCTCCCGGTCGAACTTCCCGGAGACCACGAGGATCGCGTTGTCGGGCTGGTAGTAGGTGCGGTAGAAGGCCTGCAGCCGCTCGATCGGGATCCCCTCGAGATCCGAGCGGGCGCCGATCGTCGAATGGCCGTACCCGTGCCAGTCGTAGGCCACCGACTGCATGCGCTTGAACAGCACGCTCCGGGGGTTGTTCTCCCCCAGTTCCCACTCGTTGCGCACCACGGTCATCTCCGAGGCGAGGTCCTCGGCGTTGACGTGGGAGCTCACCCTCCGGTCGGCCTCGAAACAGACGCCGAACTCGACGTTCTCCTCGCTCGCGGGCATGGTCTCGAAATAGTTCGTGCGGTCGAGCCAGGTGGTGCCGTTCCACTGCGCGCCGTGATCGTTCAGGGCCTGGGGGACGTTCGGGTGAGTGGGCGTGCCCTTGAACACCATGTGCTCGAGCAGATGCGCGGCGCCGGTTTCGCCGTAGCCCTCATGCATCGAGCCTACGAGATAGGTGACGTTGACGGTCACGGTGGACTGAGAGGGGTCCGGCACGAGGAGAACCCGGAGGCCGTTGTCGAGGGCGTGCTCACTGACGCCCTCCACCTGCCGGATCGGGGCGGGAAGCTCGGCGCCGGCGGTCGGGAGCGCCGCGGCGGCGAATGCGAGAACGAGAGGGAAGACGGCGACCTTCGGGAGACTCGGGCTTGGGTCCATGGGGGCTCCTCCTGGCTTGGCGTTACAGACTCCGGCGACCGCGGGATCGTTCCCATCGTAGCGCCTGAAGCACACAGGAGGGAACACCGGGAGGCCGGCGGCGGGTGCCCCCCGAGGTCGGACGGCCCGGAGGATGCCCCCCGAGCCTCGCGTCAAGAGGCTGTAGACTGCCCGGCGAACTCTCTTCGAGGAGGTACTCGATGAGGCCCACCCTGCGCATCGCCGCGGCGGCCGCTTTCCTGGCGCTGGCCGCCCTCCTGGTCTCGGCGATCCGGCTCCCGTCGGGCGAGTAGGCCGGAGCCCGCCAAGTGTGGCCACCTGGTGGTAAGCTTGTGGCTACGAAGTGAAGGGAGGTCGTCCGATGATCCAGGCCGGCGTGCGCGACGTGAAAGACCACTTGAGCGAATACCTTCGCCAGGTCCGCGGGGGCCAGCGCGTCGTGATCACCGATCGTGGCCGGCCGATAGCCGCCCTCGTGGGGATCGAAGCCGAGGAGAAGACCGCGCTAGCGTGGAAGCTCGTGCGGCAGGGGCTCGGCGACTGGGGAGGCGGCAAGCCGAGGGGCTCGAAGAACCCGCCTCGGATTCCGGGCCGCCGCGCCGAAGAGATCGTGATCGAGGACCGGCGGTGATCCTCTACCTCGATACCAGCAGCCTGGTGAAGCTGTACGTCACCGAGGCCGGCTCCGAACAGGTCCGAGCGCTGGTGGACGGGGCGGACGTGATCTCCACCTCCGTGGTCGCCTTTCCTGAGGCGCGTAGCGCCCTCGCTCGCCTGGCCCGGGAGGGAACCCTGACGCCGGAAGAGCTTGCCTCGGCCCGCGACGACCTCTTCCAGGACTGGGAGTCCTTCCTCAAGATCCGGGTCCTCAAGCGCGTCTACGAGCGGGCCGGGGACCTCGTCGAGCAGCACGGCCTGCGAGGGTTCGACGCCTTGCATTTGGCGAGCTTTCAGGACCTGCTCAGCCAGTCGGAGGACGACGACGTCGAGTTTTCGGCGTTCGACGCTCGGTTGAACGAAGCAGCGAAGGCGGTGAAGGCCAACCACGCCGGCTGACGCTTACTTCACGTTCCCGCCGGTTCTACGCGTAGCTCGTCCAGCCGCTCCCGGAGCGGCTCCGAGATCGCCACCGTCTCGCCCCGCCGGTAGTCGAGCATCACGATGACCCCCTCGCCCCGGGCGGCGAGGCGGTCGGGGGCGTCGGTGCGGGCGAGCTCGTAGACCATGGTGAAGCTCTTGGTCCCGATCCTCGAAATGCCGGTGCCGACCACGACCTCCCCGGGCCAGCGGAGCGGCAGCAGGAA
>DATKBG010000031.1:0-3584 GCA_035514255.1 Acidimicrobiia bacterium | reverse complement strand
GGCTGAAGAACATGGTCCAGGAGGGCGACACGTTCGTGACCGGCGAAACGCTCGTCAGCGTCGGCATCAGCGATTGCCTGCGGCAGGCCGCCGAGGCGATCGGCTGGAAGGGCACGGAGGCGGCGAGCGCGATCCCCACCGGCCGCCCCGGGGTCGTGCGGGGCAAGGGCATCGCCTGCATGATCAAGAGCACGATGACCCCCTCGAACTCGGCGGCCAGCGTCCGGCTCAATGCCGACGGGTCGGCCCAGCTGCTGACGGGCAGCGTCGAGATCGGGCAGGGCGCGACGACCAGCCTGGCCCAGATCGTGGCCGATGCGATCGGCATCGAATTCGGCCGAGTGAGCGTTACGCTGCCCGACACCGACGTGACCCCCTACGACCAGTCGACGAGCTCGAGCCGAACTACCTTCAGCATGGGCCACGCCGCGCGCCAGGCGGGCATCCAGATTCGCGAGCAGCTGCTGGAGGCAGCGGCCTCCGAGCTGGAGATCTCGCCGGATGACCTCGACATCAACGACGGGCGCATCGAGGTGAAGGGCGCGCCCCAGCGTTCGATGACGATCCCGGAAGTCTTCCGAGGGATCTTCGGCACCCCGGTCGGAAGCCTCTTCGGCGCGTACGACTTCCAGACCGTCGGCGGCCTCGATCCCGATACCGGCAAGGGCCGCGCCTCGGCGTTCTGGTTCCTCTCCGCCGCGGGCGCCGAGGTGGAGGTCGACACCGAGACCGGGAAGGTCCGGGTCCTGGAGATGGCGACCGCGGTCGACGCCGGCAAGGCGATCAACCCGCTCCAGTGTCACCTCCAGAACGAGGGCTCGATGCTGACCGCGCTCGGATCCGCGCTCTTCGAGGAGATGGCGTTCGAGGGTGGCCAGCCGATCAACGCCAGCTTCGTCGAATACATGCTCCCGTCGTTGGAGGACAGCCCGCAGCGCTTCACCTCACTGCTGGTGGAGACACCGCACCCCGACGGTCCGTTCGGCGCGAAAGGCGTCGGCGAGGCGGCGATCGGCCCGGTCGCCCCCGCGATCGGCAACGCCGTCGCGAACGCCCTCGGCGGCATCCGCATCCGTGACCTTCCCATCCGGCCCGACCGCGTGGTCGGGGCACTCGACGAGGCAGACCGATGAGCGACACGAGAACGATCAGGACCACGCTGAACGGCGAGGAGCGCGATGTCGAGATCCGCGACAACCAGACGCTGCTTGACCTCGTCCGTGACGAGCTCAGCCTGACCGGCTCGGTCGAAGGGTGCGGCGTCGGCGTGTGCGGCTCGTGCACGGTGCTCATCGACGATGGCCCGGTCAGCTCCTGCCTGACCCTCGCGACGAACGTCGAGGGTCGGGCGGTGACGACGATCGAGGGGCTGGCGGTGGACGGCACGCTCCACCGCGTGCAGCAGGCCTTCCTCGAGCAGCAGGCGTTCCAGTGCGGGTTCTGCACCCCTGGCATGATCATGGCCGTGACCGGCCTCCTGCGCGAGCACCCCAACGCGAGCGAGGAGGAAGCGCGCGACTACCTGAGCGGGAATCTCTGCCGTTGCGGCACCTACAAAGAGGTCCTGGCTGCCATCGAGACGCTAGTGCGTCCGTGAGCCGATTGCCATGAGCGAAAGCCGCGATCTTCGACAGTGGCTTGATCGGGCCAGCGAGATGGGGGAACTCGTGACCGTGACCGGTGCGGATTGCGAATCAGACATCGGCGCGATCGTGGACATCTATCAACACCAGATGGGCAACGCCGCTCTCCTGTTTGACGATATCCCAGGCTACGCGCCCGGCTTCCGCGTCGTGGCAAACACGATGACCTCGCAGTCGAGGATTGCACTCACCCTCGGACTGCCGCCCTCCGCGTCAACTGCGGATCTCATTGCGTATTGGCGTGACTACTTTTCAGAGTCCCCGATGTTAGCCCCAAGAGAGGTCGCTGACGGGCCCATTCTCAATAACGTTCTCCAGGGCCCGGAGATCGACCTGCGCCGGTTTCCGGTGCCTCTGTGGCATGAGCATGACGGTGGCCGCTACATAGGGACGGGCAGCCTGGTCATACAGCGTGACCCAGACAGTGAGTGGGTTAACGGCGGAACCTATCGGGTGCAACTCCAAGGCGACAGGGATGTCTCTCTGTACATCTCGAAGGGCAAGCACGGACAACTGATCATGCAGAAGTACTGGGATCGCGGCCTGCCCTGTCCAGTCGCGATCTCGTGTGGCCATGATCCCTTGTTGGTCATCGCAGGCGGAGCCGAACTACCCTTCGGCGTCTCGGAGTACGACGCAATAGGCGGGATGGCGGGTGCGCCCCTTGAGCTCCTCAAGGGTCCCACGACGGGGCTGCCCATCCCGGCCAACGCGGAAATTGTGATTGAGGGCGAGATCCACCAGGGGGATCTCGTGCCAGAAGGTCCGTTTGGTGAGTTCACCGGCTACTATGCGACAGGAGCCGCAGAGAACCCCCGTGTCCGAGTCACCTCTGTGCTCTATCGGAATGACCCGATCATCCTTGGGAATGTGCCCGCCGTGCCGCCGAATGACGACACGTACTTCGGGGGCTATCTCCGATCTGCACTACTATGGAATCAGCTGGAGAGGGCCGGCATCCCGGGTATCCGCGGTGTCTGGGCGCATGAGGCTGGCGGAGGTCACTACTGGTTCACGATATCCATCGATCAGCTGTATCCGGGGCACTCTAAGCAGGTCGGAACGGCTGCACAGGCCTGTCATGTGGGAGCCTACTGCAACAAGTACATCGTGGTGGTGGATGCAGACATCGATCCGACCAACACAGATCAAGTCATTTGGGCGATGTGCAGCCGCGTCGATCCACCGGTTGATGTCGAAATGCTTCAGCGTTGTTGGAGCACGGGACTTGACCCCACGGCCCACCGCGCTGGCCAAGGCTTCCTGAACTCCCGCATGGTCATCGACGCGTGCCGGCCCTGGGAGCGGATCAGGGACTTCCCGATGGTGGCTCGAGCGAGCAAGGGTAGCCAAGAGGAGGTGCGGCGGAAGTTTCCGCATCTCTTTGATGACGCCGGCCATCCGGTTCCTGCCCAGCCAGCGGGTGATGCCCGTTAGCAGCGCCTCGACCGCTCTCGGAGTCGCGTCCCACGAGTGCTGGAAAAGTGCTGACGGCATAGCCTCGTGAAGCGGGTCCATCCTAGGCCACCTGCACCTCCGTCCGCGGCATCGATCTCGCCGCCTGCAGCCCTCCGATCTGGCGCCGTTCCTCGAGCGTCAACCCCAGCCCGCGACCGCCGGCGATGACCAGGTCCATGACCGCCCAGGCCAGGCTCAGACAGCTCGTCTCGCCCGGGAAACGGCCGATCACCTTGGTGCGCCGTCGCACTTCGCCCAGCGAGCGTTCGAGCAGGTTGCTGGATCGCCAGCGCTTGCGCAGCCGCAGCGGGTAGCGCAGGTGGACGGTCAGCGCCGGCAGGTCGTCGGCCAGGCAGGCGGCGGCCGACGGGAAGTCGCGCTCCAGCTCGCCGACCAGCTCCCGCAGCCGGACCTCGCCATCGGCCGGGTCGACCGCCTCGTCGAGGGCGGACCAGTAGGCGGCCCGGATGCGGTCGTGCAGCG
>DATKBG010000030.1:0-3566 GCA_035514255.1 Acidimicrobiia bacterium | reverse complement strand
TCTAGTGGCCGTCCGCACAGGATTCGAGGGGGTCCTCACACCATGAAGACGATGCTCACCTTCGTGCAGGGGAGCCGCCAGCACCGCGTCTACCAGGCGGTGTGGTGGGGCCTCTTCGCGCTCCTCGCCATCGTCCTCCCCTACTACCTGCCGGCCTTCCAGGTCGGCCGCCTGAACCGGGCGATCCTGTTGGCGATCGCCATCCTGGGCGTGAACCTGGTGATCGGCTACAGCGGCCTGATCGCCCTGAGCCACGGTGCGTTCATCGGCATCGGCGCCTTCCTGGCCGCCACCCTCGTCGTCGACGAGGGCTGGGACTACTGGATGGTGATGCCGGTCGCGTTCATCGTGACGTTCCTGGTCGGCATGGTGCTGGGCCTGCCCGCGCTGCGGATCAGAGGCCTGTACCTGGCCCTGGTGACCATCGCCTTCGCGGCCGTGTTCCCGACGCTGGCGAAGATCGACGGACTGGCGATCGGCGGAAGGACGATCTCGGATCGCACCGGTGGGCCGAACGGCCGCATCATCCGGGAGCAGGTGGTCGCCCCGGACTGGCTGCCCGACGCCATCTTCGGCAACGAGCTCGAGGGCCACCTCTACCGCTACTGGATCATCTTCGGCGTCGCAGTCCTGTGCTTCTGGGCCATCCGCAACATCCTGAAGAGCCGCCCCGGCCGGGCCATCGTCGCCATCCGCGACAACGAGATCGGCGCGGCCGTGAGCGGCGTCAACCTGCCGCTGTACAAGACGCTGACCTTCGGTCTCAGCTCGGCGCTCGCCGGGGTGGCCGGTGTGCTGCTGGCGATGGACAAGGGCTTCGTCGGCGAGCAGGACTTCGGCTTCGCGCTCGCCATCGACCTGCTCGTGGGCGTCGTCGTCGGCGGTCTCGGCACCTTGTGGGGTGGGCCGGTCGGCGGCTTGGTCGTGGTGTTCGTGCGGGAGATGACCAAGGACTGGCCCGACAAGTACCTGGGCTTCCTCGACCTACCCAACCCGGCGCCCCTCAGCCTGGGCTTCTTCGGCCTGATCCTGGTGCTCGTGACGTTCTTCGCCCCCGGTGGCATCGTCGGCCTGTGGAGGAAGACCAAGGCCCGGCTGCTGGTGACGGTCATCCCGCTGGCGCCCGACGGCACGCCGATCAGCGAGCTGGCCGAGGCCGAGGCGGCGCGCGCCGAGGCCGACACCGAGGGTGAAGAGGCGGTCAGGAGCTGACCTCACCGCCCGCCGGCTACGGGGTGAACGAGGACAACGTGCTCGTGGGCCCGGCCGGCTTCGAGATCGACCTGAGCGACTGCCCGGCGGACTGGAGCAACACCGAGGGCATCACCGACACCGAGATCCGCCTCGGGCACACCACGGCCCAGTCGGGGAACCTGGCCGCCTACGGCGACATCGCCGTGGGCTGAGCCACCCTCCTCGACTACGTCAACGCCAACGGTGGCGTCGACGGCAAGAACGTCACGCTGATCGTCCGCGACGACGCCTACGTGGGGCGTCCCAGACCATCGAGGCCGTCGACGAGTTGATCCAGTCCGAGAACGTGTTCTCGGTCACCACGCTGGGCTCGCCGAACACCATGGCCACCTACGACACGCTGAACGACGCGTGCATGCCCCAGCCGTTCGTCCAGACGGGCCACCCGGGGTGGGGCGATCCGGAGAACCACCCGTCGACGCCAAGTTCACTCCGTCGGTGTGCAAGACCATCGAGGCCTTCCTGCCCCGGCCGGGGACGCCGCGGAGGGCTACTGGTCGTCGGCGGTGGCTTGAAGGACGCCACCGACCCGCAGTTCGCGGACGAGCCGTATGTCAGCTTCATGAACGAGCAGCTGGAGGCGGCTGGGCTCGGCGCGGCGGTCGGCAACCACCACACCGGCTTCGGGCTGTTCGGTTGGACCTGGGAGCAGGCGCTGCGCATCGCAGCCGAACTGCCCGACGGTCTGACCAGGCCGAACCTGATCCTGGCCGTCCGCAGCATGGAGTCGATGAGCCATCCGCTGCTCCTCGAGGGCGTCGAGTTCGGCGTGAGCGGCGTCGAGTTCGGCGTGAGCGGCGCCGAGGACGCCTACTTCATCGAGGGCTCGGAGTTCTCCCGGTTCACGCGGCCGACCAGTCGTGGCCAGGAGGGCGAGATCATCGACAACAACGGCCAGTCGGGCCTGTGCGCCTGGATGATCGACAGCAACATCTGCGGCTAGATGGTTAGTTCCAAGGGGTCAGTGGTCGTAGGCGGTCAGTGAGCGGGCGGGGCCGGGCTGGGTGGTGGTTTCGTTGTGCCAGATGGCGGCGGTGAGCGCGAGGAGTCGTTGCAGGATCCGTGCGCACACGCCGGGTCGGGTGCGTCCGCCGTGGCGTTCGAGGTCCAGTTGGGCCTTGAGGGTCTGGTTGACCGACTCGATGATCTGACGGAAGGCCCGCAAGAAGCGGTGGCCCGAACGGTCGGGTTCGGACTTCAGAGCGGGACGGATCAGGGTGATGCCGGCATCGTTGAGCTCGGTCTCGAAGCTGGCCCGTCGGTAGCCCTTGTCGGCGATGAGGGTCTGGCCGGGCCGGTCGAGTCCGGCCAGGGCGATCATGTCCAGGGCGGTGTCGCGTTCGTCGGTCTTGGCGCCGGCCAGGGCGTAGGCGATGGGTAGCCCCGACGGTGTGGTGATCAGGTGCAGGCGCAGCCCCCAGAAGTACCGGGAGTGCGACCGGCAGTAGCCGTAGGTGGCCCAGCCCACCAGATCCGAGCGTTTGGCGGTTTCGCGGCTGCGGCCGCACTCCACCGGGGTGGAGTCCACCAGCCAGACGTCGTCGGTGAACGACGGGCATTGGCGGGCCAGATACGCGATGACGTGATGCAGCAGCTGGCCGCAGCGACGCAGCCGCTTGTTGTAGCCCGCCCGGTTGGGTAGGTAGGGGAACCACGGTCGTAGATGGGTGTGGGCGTGGCGGATGAACCGGGCTTCGGAACTGAACCCCAACAGGGCCTGGATCACCGCCAACGTCAACAGCTCGGCGTCGCTGAGGCGAGGAGCGATCCCCACCGCGGGACGCTCGGGCGCCCATTCAGGGTGATCAACCAACGCATCGTCGATGGTCACGTAGAGTCGGGTCGCGAGGGTGTCCAGGTCCGGGTTCATACCAAGGTCCTTCGGGATCAGGGTCTGTTTGACAGCCCCGATCGTGGACACCCTCGCGCTGTCAGTGGTGGACCCGCGCGAACCGCGCGCACCCCTTGGAGCTATTCATCTAGTGCTCTGACCACGAACGTTCGCGTGGGTACGCGTCCACCACGGCGCTGTTGGTGTCGCGCATTCTGGGGGTATGTCCGAGCCAGTGAGGGTGCGTCGGTTGACGGCCCATGAAGGTGCCCAGTTGCAGCGGATTGTGCGGCGTGGGAGTGGGAAGTCTCAGTCGTCGGTGGAGCGGTGGCGGCGGGCGGTGGTGGTTCATGCGTCGGCGGGTGGCAACACGGTGCCGACCATCGCCCGGTTGGTGGCGACTTCTGAGGATCGGGTGCGGGAGATGATGATCACGTCGCGGGTCTCGATGGCCGCCTTCGGGTACTCCCGCTCACGAGCC
>DATKBG010000029.1:0-4204 GCA_035514255.1 Acidimicrobiia bacterium | reverse complement strand
GGGAACTCGGCAGCGTAGGACCTGGTATCCGCGCCAGGGACCTATGGCTGAGGAAGTAGGCCACGAGCCCCGGCGAACGAGCGCCTTCGAGTACTTGGTACTTGGTACTTGGTACCTGTTACTCGCTACTCGTCCTCCATCACTGCCACATACGGCAAGTTCCGCATGGTTCCTTGGAGATCGAGGCCGTAACCGATGACGAAGTCGGGGGGGATCTCGAAACCGACGTACTTGACCCCGATCGGCGCGCGTTGCATGCCGGCCTTCACCAGCAAGGCCGCCACTTCGAGCGACGCCGGCTGGCGCACCTCCAGGTTGCGACGCAGGTAGGCGAGGGTGAGCCCGCTGTCGATGATGTCCTCGACGATCAGCACGTGGCGGCCGGTGATCTCCCGATCCAGGTCCTTGATGATGCGCACCACCCCCGAAGTGGTGGTCGAATCCCCGTAGGACGACACCGCCATGAAGTCGATGTCGACGGGCAGGTCGATCCGCCGGGACAGGTCGGCCATCACCATGAAGGCCCCCTTGAGCACGGCGATCAGGAGCAGGTCCTTGCCCTGGTAGTCGCGGGTGATCTCGGCTCCCATCTCGGTGAGCCGCTGGGCGATCTGTTCCTCGTCGACGAGGGTCCGCCCGACCTTCACCGCTCCTCCTTCGTCGCCGACAGCGTCCGACCCTCTCCATCGTCGGGAGCGATCCGCACCCCGACGATCCAGGCGATTCTGTCACCGTCGACCACCAGCGGCCAACGCGGACGCAGCCGCGCCGGCACGCCGGCCTCCTGGAGAGCATCGGCCACCGTCTTATGCCGCCCCCCGCCGATCGAGATCCGATCCCCGGCAACCGGGGCGCGCACCACGGCGCGCTCGCCCACCGGCACCCGAACCCCGGCGACATCCGCTCGGATGGTCCACGGCCCGAACCGGGCCGCGCCTGTGGTCTCCAGGGGGACCGATTCGGGGGGCGGGACCGGACGGTTGGGATGGATCACCACCAGAGCGCGCTCGCGAACGGCGAGGAGGTCACCCGAGAGCGAGGCGGACACCCCGGTGGCCGCCACCGACATGACCGCATCCACGTCGGCAGCCTCGCCGGCGTACGGCCCGTCGGCGGCGCGCAGCATCGCTCGAACCACGCGAGTGGCAACAGGCTCGGCAAGGGTCGTCAGTACCGCGGCGGGAACGGTGATCGCCTCCTCGTCACTCCCCACAGGCACGGCAGCGGCCAACGCCTCCAGAAAGGCATCGTCGGCGTCGACGAGGCGGGCGCTCCTCCCGATCGCCTCGATGACCTGCGGGTTGTACTCGCCGAGGTGCGGGAGCGTCTGCAGGCGGAGTCGGTTGCGCCTGATCGACAAGTCGGCATTCTCCGGGTCGTCTACGAAGGGCAACCCGAGTTCGGCGGCGGCGAGGCGAGCAACCTCGCGGCGGACGCCGAGGAGCGGTCGGGCGAAACGGCCACGGCGTCGCGGGATGCCAGCGAGACCGGCGGCCCCGGCGCCACGAATCAAGTTCCCAAGGACCGTCTCGGCTTGATCGTCGGCGGTGTGGCCGGTGAGGATGGTCTCGTCGACACCGACCGCGGACTCGAGGGCGGCGAGTCGGGCGGTCCGCAGCACCGTCTCGCTGGTGCCCGCGGTGCGGACAAAGATCGTGTCGTGCTGGAGGCCGAGCCTCGCCGCGATCGCCGACGCCGCGGTCATCAGCCATGCCGATCCGGGGAGTCCGTGATCCACACTGACCGCCCTGGCCGGGGTCCCGAGGGTCGCCACCGCCCACGCCAGGGAGGCGCTGTCGGCGCCGCCACTCAGAGCCACGACGACGAGACCCTCAGGCACCGCGGCGTCGACGGCCCGCAGCACCGTCTCCTGAGCGGTGGTCAGCCCACCCGTTCGAGCCACCGCTGCGGCTCCGAGATCTCGGCGAGAGTGGGGAGAGCGTCGGGTTCGGTCCACACGGCGTCGAGGGCCTGGAACCCGGCCCGACGCTCCACGTCCAGGATGAACCGCTCGCCCATCTCGTACTGTTTCATCTTGAGTTCGAGGCCGGTGATCCTGAAGAACGCAGCCATGCGAGGGTCCTTGCGGCGCTGCTTGAGCACCCGCGACATCGTGTGCTGGGTCACCAGTTCGCGGGCGCCGATCCGGTCCATCACCACGTGACCGTGACCCTCGAGCAGGGACATCAGTGCTTGAACCTGTTCGAGGACGAGACGCTGGTCGGGGGTGGCGAAGAGCCCCATCAGACCGGCCTCGCCGAACATCGGGCGACCCTCTCGCGCCGCGGCGCGCATGTCGGAGGCCAACCGGCGCGACCTCCCCGGCTGGGGCTTGGACGCCTCGATGAGGCTCTCGACGAGGCCGAGGAAGTACCCGCGGAGCCACGGCACACCCGTGAACTGCAGCCGGTGGGTGCATTCGTGCAGCGCCACCCAGTACCGGAACTCGGAGGGGCGGAACTCGTTCTGGCGTTCCATGAGGAGCACGTTGGCGCCGACGAACAGGATCGTGTCTCCCTCATCACCCGCCGGGAGCACCAGTTCGTACTGTCCGAGCACCCGCCTTCCCAGGATGCCGACGAGCGCACCCACTTCGGCGGCGAGGAGTCGGCTGGCGAGGGCACGGCCGATGCCGAGTCCTCCCGGTTTGGCGAGCAGCTCCTCTGCCGGGGCGAGCAGACGGCTGAACCCGTCGATGTTGGCTTCGGCCCATTGCCGCCGGGTGACCACCCGGACGGTGGGATCCGACACCCATTCCATGCCCATCTCGGCCGCCACCGCCGGGGCGGCACGACCGACCAGGTCGTCGGCGTCAGCGGCGAAACGGGAGAAGTGGTACGAGTCTTCGAAGGGATCCGACCCGGCCGTGCTCTGGGCGATTCGGGAGGCGAGCGGCCAGTGGATCGAGCCAGTCACCGTGCCAGCCGATAGCGGCCCTTCACCCTGCGGCCGTAGGCGAGGGCGGTCACGACGACAGCCAGGACGCCCATGGCGAGCAAGGTGGGCACGAGGTACCGAAAGGTCCAGGCTTCGTCTTCGTCGAGTGCCGGTGGCTCGGCCTGAGTGACGGCGGGTCCGTCGCCGGGCGGCGCACCCTCGCCAGCGAAGGCGCTTCCGGCCCCGAGGGTCAGGACAGCGACGGCGAGCAACGCGGTGATGGTGTATCGGCGCACGGCAGCCAGATTACCCGGACGACGGCCGACCACGCCGGGGAGCGTCGGCAGGGACCGGGTTGGTCCGACTACTGACTCTCGGGGACGACACGACCGCGCAGGCGGGGGAACCGCGTGGGGGCGTGGGCGTAGCAGTAGGTCCGCTTGTTGTAGCGAGAGAGCAGCGTCTCGCACTCGTCGCTCTCGCACCGACGAATCTCGTCGAGAGCGCGTGGGGCGCGCAACTTGCCCTGGACCTTGTTGCCTTTCAGGATTTCCGACATGGTCAACCTCCCGGGCCGGCTCCGGCGGCGAGGCCACCGGGTGCGGTCCCATCGGTATCGGTATGGCGAATGAGCGACACGAGTCGTTCGTGTAGCTCGGTGGGATATGGATCGACACAACCTTGCGCGATCCGAACTCTGAGTTTCTGTTCGAAGGCGAACCCGTCGGCGCAAGGCGGGCAGCGGCGCAGGTGGAAGGTGAGGCGCAGACGCCGCACCACGGTCATCTCCTGGTCGAGGTATCGATAGCGCCGCTCGTAGGCTTCGTTGCAGTTCATGCTCCAGATGCCCTTCGCTCCTCGGTCTTGTCCCACAACGCTTTCTGCAGTGCATTTCTTCCACGGTGGAGGCGTGACATGACCGTTCCCATGGGAATGTCGACGATCTCGGCGATCTCCTTGTAAGAAAACCCGTCGACGTCGGCGAGGAGTACCGGGATGCGGAAGATCTCGGGCAGGTCTTCCAAGGCGGCCTTGATGTCCTCGTCGACGAAGCGCTCCAGGGCCTCGTCCTCTGCACTGCGGGCGGCACCGCCGTCGGCGTCGCCGAGCCGATTGAACAGGTACATGTCCTCGAGTTCACCCAACTCGACCTCGGTGGGTCGGCGGGTCCGCCTGCGGTACTCGTTGATGAACGTGTTGGTGAGGATCCGATACAGCCAGGCACGAAGGTTGGTGCCCTGCTTGAACGTGTGATACCCGCGGTATGCATTGAGGAAGGTTTCCTGGAGGAGATCCTCGGCGTCGGTGGGATTGCGCGTCATACGGA
>DATKBG010000028.1:0-4197 GCA_035514255.1 Acidimicrobiia bacterium | reverse complement strand
TCTCGATCGCCCGGTAGATCTCGGCGGTGCCGAGGCGGACGCCGCCGGGGTTGAGGGTGGTGTCGCTGCGACCGTGGATGACGACACCGCCCTCGGGGCGGATCTCGATGAAGTCGCCGTGGGTCCACACCCCCGGGTGCTCGGCGAAGTACGCGTCGTGATAGGCACTGCCATCCGGGTCGTTCCAGAAGGCGACCGGCATCGATGGGAACGGCCTGGTGCACACCAGTTCGCCCTTCTCGCCGATCACGCTCTTCCCATCATCGTCCCAGGCCTCCACAGCCATGCCGAGGGCGCGAGCCTGTAGCTCCCCGCGACGAACCGGGAGGGTCGGCACGCCGATGGCGAAGCAGCCGATGATGTCGGTGCCTCCGCTGATCGAAGCGAGGTGAATGTCCTGCGAGACGTTGTCGTAGACCCAGTCGAATTGGTCAGGGTTGAGGGGGGAGCCGGTGGACCCGAGCCAGCGGATCGATTCGAGGTCGGCGAGGTCACGAGGGCGCACACCGCCCTTGGCGTTGGCGGCGAGGAACCGAGGACTGGTGCCAAAATGGGTGATCCCGGTGGAGGCAGCGAGACGCCACAGCACGCCCAGGTCCGGGTGGGAGGGGCTTCCGTCGTAGAGGACGATCGCCACCCCCGAGCCCAGGCTCCCCACCAGCCAGTTCCACATCATCCATCCGCAGGTGGTGAACCAAAACAGTCGGTCCGTCGGTCTGAGGTCACAGTGCAACTGGTGCTCGCACAGGTGTTTGAGCAGGGTGCCGCCGGCGCCGTGCACGATGCTCTTGGGGGGTCCGGTGGTGCCGGACGAATACACGATGAACAGCGGATGGTCGAAGGGCAGCTGGGCGAACTCCGGGTCGCTGGCCGGGGTGGAGGTGAGAGTGTCCCAGGCGATCTGACCGGCGCCAGCGCCGCGGCCGATACGGTCGATGACGACGGTATGACGGATCGACGGGATGGCGGATACGGCGGTGGCGACGGTGTCGGTCACGTCGTAGGCGGTCCCGTTGTAGTGATACCCGTCCACGGAGATGAGCACGGTGGGCTCGATCTGTCCGAATCGGTCGATCACACCCATGGCCCCGAAGTCGGGTGAGGTGGACGACCAGATCGCGCCTGACGCCGCGGTGGCGAGCATGGCTACGACTGCCTCAGCGCCGTTGGTGACCAGGCCGGCTACCCGGTCGCCGACACCCACTCCGAGGTCGCGCAGGGCGGCCTGGACACGAGCTACCCGGCCCCACAAGTCGGCTCGGGTGATCGTCTCGAGGCTCCCATCCTCGGCGGCGACCACCAGGGCCGCTTCTTCGCTCGGTCCGCGGAGGAGGTTCTCGGCGTAGTTGAGCCGTGCCCCGGGGAACCACTCGGTTCCGGGCATCGCCTCCTTGCCCACCGGGGTCGAGGGGGGCTCCGAGGCGAGGACGCCGCACCGATCCCACACCGCTTGCCAGAACTCGCCGCGGTCCTCCACCGACCACTGCCAGAGCGCCTCGTAGTCGTCGGTGCCGTACCCGAGCTCCGTAGCGAATCGGGCGAGGAGCGACGCCTCGGCTCGCTGGGGCTGGGGTTGCCAGAGGATCGGCGTCATGAAGCGACTATATGAGGCCCGGTCCCGTGGACGCTGATGAGGTTCGGCTGATAGCATCGCCAGCGGGAGAACGACCCGCATCCGGTGTCGACGAGTTCGGGCCCGTGCCGTCGGCACGGGCCTGCTCTATTCGGCGAACGCCGGCATCACCTCGGTGGCGAACTGGGTGAGTCCGTCGACCCCGAGATAGGCCGGGACCAGTACCCGATCCACCCCGGCCTCGGCGAGGACCTCCACCTGTTCGTGGCCGGGCCGAGCCGCCATCGTGATCTCCAGGCTCGCCGGGTCCCGTCCCGCGTCCTCGGCGGCGCGCCGGGCGGCGACCACCAGACCGGGGAGTTCATCGCTCGAAGCACTCGCCGGAAAGAAGCCGTCGCCCAACTCGCCAGCGCGGCGAGCGGCGCGGCGGCTGTGCCCCCCGATCACGATGGGGATCGGACGCTGGATGGGATGCGGGCGTGAGTAGAGCTCGGCGAAGTCGACGAAGCGTCCTCGGTAGCGAGCGACGTCGGACGTCCAAACCGTGCGCAGCACGTCGATGTACTCGTCGAGGCGATCGCCCCGGTCGTCGAACGACACCGCCAGCGCCTCGAACTCCTCGCGGAGCCATCCGGCACCGACGCCGAGGATTACTCGACCACCACTCAGCACGTCGAGGGTCGCCACCTCCTTGGCCAGGATCAGCGGGTTGCGCTGGGGGAGGATGAGGATGCCGGTGGCGAGCCGGATCGTGGTGGTGACGCCGGCGATGGCGGCGAGCCACACGATCGGGTCGGGGGAATCGAACGTCTCGTCGCCGCCCGCCATCTTGCCGCTCCGGCTATATGGGTACGCCGATGAGTAGTCCTTGGGGACGACGACATGCTCCACCGTCCACAGCGACTCGAACCCAGCCGCCTCGGCCGCTCGGGCCAGCCCGATCGCGGCTTCCCTTCCGGGAGCCGCGGCGTTGACAAACATGAGCCCGAACTTCACGAGTGAGAGGCTAGAGGGGCGAGGGGGGAGGGGCGAGGGGCGAGGTGAGTAGCGAGTAGCGGGTAGCGAGTTCGAAATGACGGATGACGGAACGGATGACGAGGCACAGACGCGTCGCGAGGTCTGCGTAGCGTTCGCCCTCCCCCCTCCCCGCCGCTCGCTCCGCTCCCGGCGGTACTCCCCCCTTCGGGGGGAGGGACCGCACAAGGCCCCCTCTGGCTGTGAGCTGTGAGCTGTGAGCTGTGAGCTATCTCCCGGTACCAAGTACCAAGTACTAAGTACCAAATACGGTATCGGGCGACGAGCTTCTAGCCCTGTCCCCGCCGTTACCCTCTCTGATCTGAATGATCATCACTCGCGGCCTCACCATCGAGGCCGGCATCCGGACCCTGCTCTCCGACGCCTCCTTC
Organism: Acidimicrobiia bacterium; assembly: GCA_035514255.1. GTDB lineage: Bacteria > Actinomycetota > Acidimicrobiia > Spongiisociales > UBA11373 > DATKBG01. The sequence continues at coordinate 1,218 of DATKBG010000028.1, read as the reverse complement.
GCCCTCCACCCCGGGGACAAGGTCGGCCTCGTCGGTCAGAACGGCGCGGGCAAGACCACGCTGCTGCGCACCCTCGTCGGCCTCCTGGAACCGAAGGAGGGGACGATCGCGCGTTCCGGGATCATCGGGCATCTGTCTCAGGAGGCGGCGCTCCCGGAACTCGATCACCCGGAGGCGACGGCTCTGGAGCGCATCCTGACGGCGCGGGCCATCGGGGATGTGCAGCTCCGGATGGAGGAGACACGAGCCAAGATGGAGGTCTCCGATGGGGGCAATCGGGATCGCCTGATTCGCCAGTATGCGCGCCTCGAAGACGAGTTCCAGGCCCGGGGCGGCTACCACGCTGAGGCTGAGGCCCGCAGGTTCGGTGCCTCACTGGGTATCACCGACGAGGAGATGGCGCAGCCAGTGCGCACCATGTCGGGTGGGCAGCGGCGGCGTGTCGAGCTAGCCCGCATCCTCTTTGCCGAGACCGATGTACTGCTCCTCGACGAGCCCACCAACCACCTCGACCTGGACGCAAAGGCCTGGCTCGTCGGCTTCCTTACCGACTACTCGGGCGCTCTGCTCGTGGTGAGCCACGACCTCCCGCTCCTCGACGCCGCCATCACCTCGGTGTTGTCCCTCGAGAACGGCGCCCTCGAGGCGTATCGGGGCAACTACTCGTACTTCCTGGAGGAGCGCGACCGGCGCCGTGAGCAGCGACGGCGCGAGCGGGCCCAGCAGGACAAGCGCATCACCCAACTCGAAGAGACGGCCCGACGATTCATGGGCCGTACAGAGAAGATGTCGAAGGTGGCCAAGGGCATGCAGACCCGGGCGGAACGAATGAAGCGGTCGCTGGTGGAGGTCGGAAAGTCGGCCCGGTCGGTCGCGGTGCAGTTCCCCCAGCCGGACCCCTCGGGGCGCATCCCCATCGACGCCATCGGGCTGGCCAAGGCGTTCGACGACAACGTGGTTTTCGTGGACGTGAGTGTCCACCTCGAGCGGGGCGAGGCCATGATGATCATGGGGCTCAACGGCGCCGGAAAGACGACCCTGCTGCGGATCCTGGCCGGGGTCGAGAGCGCTGACATCGGCGAGGTGACCCTGGGTCACAACGTGTCGCTCGGCTACTACGCCCAGGAGCACGAGCAGATCCGCCGCGACGAAACGGTGATGGAGCATGTGCGCTCGGTGGCGACCGGTGAGACCGATCAGACCCTGCGATCGGTGCTC
>DATKBG010000027.1:0-3888 GCA_035514255.1 Acidimicrobiia bacterium | reverse complement strand
ACGGTTCAAGTCGCTCGTGAGTCGCTACGAATTGCGAGAGCGGGCCGAGGGCTACCTCATCGCCAAGAGCGAAGGCTGAGCGCGCTCACTCCCCCGCGGCCACTTCGGCGACGCGGGCGCGGCGCTCCTCTACCTGGTTGGCGTCGCCCTGGGAGGCAAGGAGGTCGGCGGCGGTCTCTCGGGCCAGTTCCTCGGCGAGGCCATCGGCTGCGGCGAGGCGGGCTTCGATGCCTTCGGCGGCGAGCTTGCGGGCCTCGTCGAGCAGGGCCGACACCATCTCGGCCTCGGGGACGACGCGGACCACCTGGCCCTTGATGAACAGATGACCCCGACCCTTGCCGGCGGCGATGCCGATGTCCGCTTCGCGGGCCTCGCCGGGGCCGTTGACCACACATCCCATCACGGCGACCTGAATGGGAAGCTTCTCGGCCTCCAGCACCCGCTGCGCCTCCTTGGCTACCGCGATCACGTCGACCTCGGCACGGCCGCATGAAGGACAAGCGATGAGGTCGAGCCCGATCCGCTCTCGCAGACCCAATTGCTCGAGCAGCTTGCGGCCGGCCTCGGCCTCTTCCACCGGGTCGGCGGTGAGTGAGAACCGGATGGTGTCGCCGATGCCCTCGAGCAGCAGCGTGGCGATGCCGGCGACCGACTTCATCAGGCCTGCGGGAGGCGGACCGGCCTCGGTGACGCCGAGGTGGAGCGGATAGTCGGTGCGGTCGGCGAGCAGGCGATAGGACTCGACCATCGACGGCACATGACTGTGCTTCACCGAGACCTTGATGGCAGTGAAGTCGACCTCCTCGAGGAGACGGATCTCGTACAGGGCGGATTCGACCAAAGCCTCGGGCACCGGTCCGCCGTGCTTGGCCAGCAGGTCCTTGTCCAGCGATCCGGCGTTGACTCCCACCCGGATCGGGATGTCGCGGTCGCGCGCCGCCTCGGCGACCGCCTTGATCTGATCGGGCTTGCGGATGTTCCCCGGGTTGAGTCGCAGTCCGTGAACACCGGCCTCCAGGGCAGCCAGGGCGAGGCGGTACTGATAGTGGATGTCGGCGATGATCGGTACCGGGGACCGGGGCACGATCTCGGCGAGAGCACCGGCGGCGTCGGCGTCGTTGCAGGTGATCCGCACGATGTCGGCACCCGCTCCGCGCAGGGCATACACCTGGGCGAGCGTGCCGTCCACGTCGGCGGTCTTCGTCGTGGTCATCGACTGGACCGTCACCGGGGCTCCGCCACCGACGGCCACCCCACCGACCATCAACCCGCGAGTCTGGCGGCGTTCGATCATGAGAGTCGCAGCGGACTCGAGATGTCGAGGTAGATCGCCACCAGTCCGAGCAGGACGAGGAAGGCGACCACCGCGGCGGCGACGGGCATCAGCTTGCGGACGTCGGCGGGCCGTCCACGAATCTTCTCGTAGAGGGCAACGGCGAAGTGACCGCCATCGAGCGGATACATCGGAATCACATTGAATACGCCGACAAACACATTGACCAATGCCACCAGCTGGAGAGTGAAGCCGAGCCCGAAGCCTGAGGTCTCGGCACCGATCCGAATCAGCCCGATCGGGCTCGCCGGCCTCCGGTCGATGATGTCGTCGATCTCGTCCTGGTCGCTGGAGAAGATGGCGCCGATCAGGTCGGGAAAGCCGCTGACCACCCGCCACAGACCCTCGACCGACAGGACGGTGGCCTCTCCGATCGCCGCGACTGCATCTCCCATCCCTGATATCGGCCCCTGGCGATGGGTGAACCGTTCTGGCTGCACGCCGAGGAACCCGCGCCGGTCGTCACCCTCGCCGATGGCGGCCAGGGTGACGGTGAGGAAAACGGGACTGCCGTCGCGGATGAGTCCCAGTTCGACCGTGGAACCGGGATGCCGCCCGATCACGGTGACCAGCCCGCCCCACGACTCGACGGGCTCCCCTTCGAAGGCGACGATCTCGTCGCCCGGCTGGAGTCCGGCGACGGCCGCCGGGGTGCGCTCCCCCGAATCGAGCCGCTCCTGGATGGCCTCCACGGTTGTGGTCGCCACCGGGGCGCCGATGATCGACGCCACCGTGAAAAAGAGCAGGAACGCCACTACGAAGTGGCTACCCACCCCGGCGAGCACCACGATCGACTTCTGCCAGAAGGGCTTCTCGCGGTAGGTGCGTCCCACATCACCCGGGTCCACCTCCTCGTACGGGTTCATGCCGATGATCCGGACGTAGCCCCCCAGCGGGATCGCCTTGATGCCGTACTCGGTCTCGCCCCGCTGGGTGGACCAGAGCTTCGGTCCGAACCCGAAGAAGAACTCGGTCGCCTTCATCTTGAAGGCCTTCGCCGCCACGAAGTGACCCGCCTCGTGGATCATGATCATGGCCACGAAGGCGATGAGAACGATGATGCCGCCGGTCATTAGCGGTAGTTACCTCGGGTCGGGAGCGGAACGCTACCGGCGCCAGACCGGCTATTCGCAATTCGCAATTCGCTATTCGCGAGCGACGATCTGGCTATCAGCCATGAGCTATGAGCCATGCGCTCAACAAGTCCCGATGTGCATCGCGGCGACCGATCTTGCTTCGGCATCTGCCGACAACACGTCGTCGACCGTCGCCAGTTCGCGGTGCTCGACGTCGGCGAGGGTGCGCTCGACCACGATGGGAATCGAGGTGAAACCGATACGGCGCTCCAGGAAGGCACGCACGGCCATCTCGTCGGCGGCGTTGAGTACCGCCGGTGCCGACCCTCCGGCACGGCCAGCCTCGTAGCCGAGGCGCAGGCAGGGGAGCTGGTCGAGGTCGGGCTCGTGGAACTCGAGCACGGTGCCGGCGAGAGAGAACGGCTCCGAGTCGAATGTCGGCCGCTGCGGGTGACCGAGGGCGTAGGCGATCGGGACCCGCATGTCGGGCGCACCCAGGTGGGCTTGATACGAGCCGTCGGAAAACTCGACCAGCCCATGGACGATGCTCTGCGGGTGAATGACGACGCCGATGCGGTCGTACGAAATGCTGAACAGATAGTGCGCTTCGATCACCTCGAAGGCCTTGTTCATGAGCGTCGCCGAGTCGATCGTGATCCGGGGACCCATCGACCAGGTCGGATGGTCGAGCGCCTCCTCCACCGTCACCCCCACGAGGTCCTCCAGAGGCCGTCCGCGAAACGGGCCGCCCGATGCGGTGAGCACGATCCGCGACACCGACTCGGCGTCTTCGCCGTCGAGCAGCTGGTACAGCGCGCTGTGCTCGGAGTCGACGGGGATCAGCTCGCCCCCGCCGCGGGCAGCGGCGTCGAGCAACACCGGGCCAGCGCTCACCAGGCTCTCCTTGTTGGCCAGGGCGAGCCGGTTGCCGGACTCGAGGGCGATCACCGAAGCGCGGAGCCCGGCAGCGCCGACGATGGCGTTGACCACGATGGCGTCCCGTGATGCCGCCAATTCCGCCACGGCTTCCGAGCCGAACGACACACGATCCCCGAAATCGGCGGCAAATCGCTCCCGCTCATCGCCGGTGGGGGCGGCGACCGCCACCCGCACCTCGGACCGGGCCGCAGCGATCGCATGCAGCTCGTCGGATCCCCGGCCGGCGGCGATCGCCACCACCGGTAGCCCGAGCCGATCACATACTTCGAGCGCCTGCGTGCCGATGGAGCCGGTGACGCCGAGGACTACGACCGGCGTCACCCGGCCAGGCCCTGAACGGTGAACAGCACCCACGCCCCCGGGACGACGAACAGAAGGGCATCGATCCGGTCGAGGATGCCGCCGTGCCCGGGGAGGATCGCCCCCATGTCCTTGATTCCCATGCTCCGCTTGAACATGGACTCAGCGAGATCGCCGAGTGGGGCGAGCACCGACACCACCGCCGCCAGCGCGAGAGCGTGATCCAGCGAGATCTCCTCG
>DATKBG010000026.1:0-2501 GCA_035514255.1 Acidimicrobiia bacterium | reverse complement strand
TCCTTGTCCTCATCCCGGGCGTGGTTCCGATCGCCGGTCTCGTGGCCCGGGTCGTCGGCGCCACCGACGATGCCCTGGCTCTCGCCGGGTCGGCGCGGACGCTGGTTCTGGTCTGGAACACGGTGCTGCTGATGGTGCTTGTGACGGCGAGCGCCGCCGCCATCGGGGTCACCGCGGCATGGCTCACCGAGAGGACCGACCTCCGCGGGCGACGCCTGTGGCGGGTGCTCGCCGCACTCCCCCTGGTCATCCCCTCCTACGTCATCGGGATGACGTTCGTCTCCGCATCGGGACCGGCTGGGCTGATCGCCTCGATCACCGGATGGCAGGTTCCCGCCCTCACCGGGCTTCTCGGCGCCTGGGCTGCACTCTCCGTCTCGACCTATCCCTTCGTGTATCTGACGGTCCGCGCCACTCTGCGGCGCCTCGACCCCGCCCACGAAGACGCCGCTCGCGGCCTCGGTGCGTCTCCGGGGCGAGTGTTTCGCACGGTGGCCCTGCCGCAGCTCCGTCCGGCACTCGCCGCCGGATTGCTGCTGGTGGCCCTGTACACCCTGTCCGACTTCGGGGCGGTGTCACTGGCTCGCTACGACGCTTTCACGCGCGTCATCTACGCCCAATACGCCGGCCGTCTCGACCGCACCCCGGCGGCGGTGCTGGCGCTGATCCTGGTGCTGGTCGCCCTGGTAATCGTCATCGCCGAGCGTGCCAGCCGGGGGCGAGCGGCCTATCACTCCCGCACACCCCAGCGGCCACCCCGGCTCTCGGCGCTCAATAGCGGTCAACGGCTCGCGGCAACCGCTTTTCTCGCCGTGCTGGCGATCGTCTCGCTGGCGGTGCCGGTCGGGACGCTCATCAGTTGGGTGGTGCGCTCGACGCAGGCGGTGACGATCCCGTGGGGCGCCATGGCCGGCTCGTTGACCGCTTCGAGCCTCGCCGCCCTGGTCGCCGCGGCGGCGGCACTGCCGCTCGCCGTGCTCGTCTCCCGTCATCCCACCCGTGCGACCGCCTGGGCCGAGCGGCTGGCCTACACCACCTTCGCCCTCCCCCACATCACCGTCGGCCTCGGCATGGTGTTCATCGCCTCCCGCTACCTGGGCGGGCTGTACCAGAGCCTCACCCTGCTGGTGCTCGTATACGCCTCAATCTTCTTCGCCCAGGCTCTCGGATCGGTTCGGGCCTCTCTGGTGCAGGTGAGCCCTTCACTCGATCAGGCTTCGCGCAGTCTCGGCATAGGACCGTGGCGTACCTTCGGCCGGATCACCCTGCCCCTGGCGCGTCGCGGCATGGTTGCCGGCGGACTCCTCGTGTTCCTCACCGCCATGAAGGAGCTGCCGGCAACACTGTTTCTCCGTCCCACCGGGTTCGACACGCTCGCCGTTCGCATCTGGTCGGCGGCCGACAGCCTCCTCTATTCGAGAGCGGCCGTGGCGGCGTTACTGTTGCTGGCAGTGTCCGCCGTACCCATGTACGTGCTCACGACACGCGACCGATGACCTACTCCATCGAGACCCACGAGATCGGCAAGCGGTTCGGGGACGTCATCGCCCTCGACCGGTTCTCGCTGCGCGCCCCGGAAGGCAAAGTGCTGGGCCTCGTCGGTCCGTCCGGGTCGGGTAAGACGACGGCGCTGCGGGTGATCGCCGGGTTCGACCGCCCGGAAGTCGGCTCGGTGACCATCGCCGGCACGCCGGTCGTAGACGACAGCACCTTCGTCCCGCCGGAGAAGCGACGAGTGGGCATGGTGTTCCAGGACTTCGCCCTCTTCCCCCACATGACCGTCGCCAAGAACGTCGGGTACGGGCTCAGCGGCGACGGCAAGCGGGCACGGGTCGACGACGTGCTCGCCATGGTCGGCCTTGCCGGGATGGGCACCCGGATGCCCCACGAGCTCTCCGGCGGGGAGCAGCAGCGGGTGGCATTGGCGCGTGCGCTGGCACCGCGTCCTGAGGTGATCCTCCTCGACGAGCCCTTCTCCAACCTGGACGGACCCCAGCGCGAGCGAGTCCGCAAAGAAGTGCGAACCATCCTGGTCGAGGCCCGGGCGACGGCGATCTTCGTCACCCACGACCGTGACGAAGCGCTGGCGCTCAGCGATGAGATGGCCGTGATGCGCGACGGAACCATCCTCCAGTCGGCGCCGCCGCACGAGCTGTATCACCACCCGGTGAATCGTTGGGTGGCGTCCTTCCTCGGCGACGGCGAGTTCATCGCCGGGACCGCCGGCGAGCACCTCATCGAGACCGCCTTGGGATCGTTCCCCAACCGCAGTGGCGCTCGCGGAGCGGTCGACGTGCTCATCCGACCCGAGTCGGTGCGGTTGGAGCGGGACGACGCCGGCACCGGCTTCGTCGTCGAGCGGGAGTTCTACGGGCACGATCAGCTGGTGACCCTGCACGTCGAGGGGGGCCGCCGACTGATGGCGCGACACGGACCCGACCCGATCTTCAACCCGGGCGACGCCACCCGCTGGGAAATCACCGACGTGATGGTGCTTCCCA
>DATKBG010000025.1:0-5006 GCA_035514255.1 Acidimicrobiia bacterium | reverse complement strand
GCGCTCACCATGGCTCGATGAGCACCCGAATCGTCCCGCCACAGGCGAGGCCGACCTCGAACGCCGCCTCGTCCGTGATCCCATAGGAACGGACCTGCGGCTCACCGCTCGCCAGAACCTCGGCGGCGTGCAGCGCCACTTCCGACTCCACGCAGCCAGCGCTCACCGATCCGACGATCTCCCCATCCGAGGCGATCAGCATCCGGGAACCGGGCGGTCGCGGTGCGGTGCCTGCTACCGCAATGACCGTGGCAGCGACCGCGGATCGACCGTCGGCCAGCCACCGATCACGCACCTCGAGGTCGGTGATGAGCGACATGACCCAAGTATCCCATCGGCCCCCATCTCCCGAGCCGCAGCGCTCTCCCTATGCTTGGTCGCCCACCGAGGGGGGACGGACCCATGCGGACCATACCTCAGGATCGCGGCGGCCTCGAGATCCTCGACGGCCCCCGCAGGACTCGCTACCGACGGCGTCGTCGTCGGAACATCGCCGCGCTCTTCCTGAAGGGCGCCGCCTTCGCCACCGGCGCCATCGTGATCGTCGGCCTCTGGATCCTCGTCACCAGCCTCATCAGCGCCGACGCAGTAGAACTCCTCATCGAGGACGAGCGCACCGGCCAACCGGTGGTCGGCGCAACGGTCACGAACGAGGGCGGCCGCACGGTGGCCTCTGACGAGAACGGGATCGCCGCCATCGCCTTCGAGGCGCCGCAGCGCCTGCTCGTCGTTGCCAGCGGATACCACCCGGCCACCTTCGAGGTCGCCGACATCCCCCGGCAGTCCCAACTGACGCTGATGGTGCATCCGCGGGTCTTGCAGGGGAGGGTGGTCGGCCCTCGCGGTGTGGGGCTGTTCGGAGCCACAGTCACCCTGGGAGACAGGACGGCGATCACCGGCGACTTCGGCTCGTTCGAACTGTCGGCAGTGGAGCCGGGCACGCTCGAGGTCTCGAAGTTGGCGTGGGAGACCACCGAGGCGTACTGGGACGGTGACCCGGGGCGGTTCGACGTCCCGATCGAGCCGTTCGTCGTCCGGGGCCTCCGGGTTCACGCCGGTGCCGACCTCGACTCGATATTCAACCTGATCGAGGGCACGGTCATCAACACGCTCGTCTTCGACACGAAGATCGAGGACGGCCAGGTGGTCTACGCCATGGACCACGAACTGGCGAGTGAGTTCGGTGCCTTGAACCCCCGCTACAACGTCGAGGACGCCATCGCCGAGTCGCACCGCCGAGGGCTGTACACGATCACCCGGGTGGTCACCTTCCAGGACTATTTGGCTGCGCCCGCCCGGCCAGAGTGGGCGATCCTGAACTCCGAGACCGGCGAGGTGTGGCGCAACGTAAGGGGACTGGCCTGGCTGGATCCCACCAACCGTGAAGCCTGGGAGTACCCGCTCTCCATCGCCGTCGAGGCATGCCGGATGGGCTTCGACGAGGTCCAATTCGACTACGTCCGGTTCCCCACCGACGGCGACGTCGCTGTGACCGAGTATTCGATCGGCTCGATCCCCCAGGAGGTGCGGGTGCAGACGATCTCCGACTTCCTGGCCGAGGCGCGCGAGCGCCTCCACGCCGAAGGGTGCGCGGTGTCGGCGGACATCTTTGGCATCGTGCTGTCCGTGCCTGACGACCAGGGGATCGGGCAGCGAATCGAGGAGCTGTCGATGACGGCAGATGCCCTCAGTGGCATGGTGTATCCGAGCCACTACGGACGGGGCTGGCTCGACCTCGACAACCCCAACGATCACCCGTACTCCGTCGTGGCCGAGGCGCTCGAAGCGGCGTCGCTGCGCAATGTCGGCGGGACGCTGATGCGGCCGTGGCTCCAGGCGTTCTCCTGGTCGCCAGCGCAGGTGCTGGAGAGCATCCGCGCCGCGGAGGAGAACGGCGGTGGGTGGATGCTGTGGAACTCGCTGAGCCGTTTCCACCCGGAGTCGCTCCCGCGCGACGAGTAGCGATCAGAGCGCGCCCTCTCAGAACGGGATCGACATCCCTTCGAAGGCTGCGTCGGTACGCGGGAAGCGAGCACGAGCCGCGGCCCGAATGGCATCGATGCCGTCGTCAGAACGATCGGGATCGTGGCTGGTGAGGATCAGACGGTCGACACCGGCCTCCCGGGCGGCCGTGGTGGCACCCTCCCAGTCGCTGTGCCCCCACCCAACCCGCATGGCCCGGTACTCGTCCGGGGTGTACTGCGCGTCGTGGATGAGCACCTGCGCCCCCCGCGCCGCCTCGACCAGACGACCATCTACCTCAGGATCGCCAGCCTCATGATCGGTGGCGATGACGATGGACCGATCCTTGGTGAGTCGGAATCCGATCGAACCCTGAGGGTGCGTGAGGTCGATCGGGTCTAAGACCACCGGACCGACAGTGACCGACCCTTCGATGGTCCGATACTCGACCCGGGCAGTCGCCTCGCCCAGGGTGATGGGCCACCAGGGTGCACAGATGATGCCGTCGATGATCTCCTGCGGGCCCGCACCCTCGTACTCCATGCCGTAGACCACGAACTCGTTGTCCGCATCGAAGAACGGAGTAAACAAGGGGAGCCCCTGGATGTGATCCCAGTGGTAATGGGTGAGCAAGAGTGTGAAACGCTTCGGACCCGGTTTCAGCGAATGCTGCAAGCGACGCAGTCCGGTCCCTCCGTCCACCACCAGATAGTGATCGGGTTCCACCATGGTGTACAGGCTGGTCGTGTTCCCCCCGTACCGGCGGTACTGCTCGCCGGAGACCCCGATGGAACCGCGGCAACCGGCGACGATCAACGATGCTGAGGCATCCTCGCTCACGCTGGTGTCAGTCCGGCAGGAGTGCGTCGGTGTCCCGGAGACGCCTGAGCAACTCGCCCATCATCCGCGCCCCGACGTCCGGATGCGTGGTGATGAAGGCTCGGAGATCCCAGGCAGTGATTACGAGACAGGTCAGGTCGCTGGTGGCGACGACATCGGCGGTCCGCGGCGTGTCCTCGAGAAGGACCGCCATTTCGCCGAAGTAGTCACCCGGCCCTAAGTCGGCCAGCACCTTTTCGCCCTTGCGCACCTGAGCGGTACCCGACAAGACGAGGTAGAAGCCGCGCCCGGCGGCACCTTCCTCGATCACCAGATCACCTTCCGGGAAGCTGCGCTCCTTGGAGGTCTGCAGAACGTTGTCGAGGTCGGCATCGGTGAGTCCACCGAAGAGGGCGGTCTTCTTCAGGAAGTCGGCGGCGCTCATGTCCCTCCCGTCGGATCGATGTCGGTCCACACGATAAAGCACAGCGTCGCTCCGCGCGCCGTCAGGAGCGGGTGAGCAGGAAGTAGCGCCGCCGACCGCTGCTCGCTTCTCACGCTCCATGGCGAGACGTTAGGAGTCCGGCCCTCCGGACCGGCCTCCTGACAGCTGACAGCTGGCTACTCCACTGGCTCAAACCTCGCCGTGAAGTGCCGCAACCAGGGTGCCTGCTCGACGATTCGGTATCCGCGCAGCGTCGGGGCGTGCTCCGCCACGGCAACGACCACTTCACCCACGTAGTCGATGTGACTCTGGGTGTAGGTCCGACGGGGTACGGCGAGCCGGACGAGTTCCATGGCCGCCGGTGTCTCGGTGCCGTCGGCATGGCGGGTGGCGAACATGACCGAACCGATCTCGACCCCGCGAACCCCACCCTCTCGATAGAGCTCGACGGCTAGCGACTGCGCTGGATATTCCGCCTGCGGAATGTGCGGCAGCAGGGCCCTGGCATCGAGGTACACCGCGTGACCACCCGGCGGCCACACCACCGGGATGCCGGCGTCACGAACCTTCTCTGCCAGATACTCGGTGCTACGAATCCGATATTGGAGATACCGCTCGTCGAGAACTTCGTCGAGACCCTGCGCTATCGCCTCGAGGTCGCGACCCGCAAGGCCGCCGTAGGTGGGGAATCCCTCTGTGAGGATGAGCAGGTTGCGACACTGAGCCGCGAGCTCGGGGTCTCGCATCGCCAGAAACCCGCCGATGTTGGCGATGGCGTCCTTCTTGGCCGAAAACGTGACGCCGTCGACGAGCGAGAACATCTCGGTGGCGATTTCACGCGGCGTGCGATCGGCATGTCCGGGCTCTCGCAGCTTGATGAACCAGGCGTTCTCAGCGAAGCGGGCGGCATCCATGAACAGCGGCAAACCGTGACGGTCGCACAGGACCCGTGCGTCGCGCAGGTTCTCCAGCGATACCGGCTGTCCACCGCCGGAGTTGTTTGTCACCGTGATCATCACCAGTGGGATGCGCTCCGCCCCCACCTCGCCGATCAGTCTCTCGAGCGCGTCGACGTCGAGGTTGCCCTTGAAGGGATGGTCGCTCTGCGGATCGCGGCCCTCGGGGATCACCAGATCGCGCGCCTCCGCGCCCTGATACTCGACATTGGCCCGCGTCGTGTCGAAGTGGGTGTTGCTCGGCACGATGTGGCCGGGTTCGGTCATCACCGAGAACAGAATCCACTCGGCGGCGCGTCCCTGGTGCACGGGGATCACCTCGGGGAGCCCGGTGAGTGAGGTCACCGTCGATGCGAAGCGCTCATACGAGCGGCTCCCGGCGTATGCCTCATCGCCGACCATCATGCCCGCCCACTGCTCGGCCGACATGGCCCCGGTCCCCGAGTCCGTGAGCAGATCGATGGTCACCTCGTCAGCACGCAGCCCGAAGAGGTTGTACCCGGCCCGAGCCAGCGCGGCCTGGCGTTCCTCGAGGCTCGGAAAGGCGATCGGCTGAACACTGTGGATCTTGAACGGCTCGATGATGGTGCGATAGGGCACGGGGAAACGATACCGAGGGGCGAGGGGCGAGGGGCGAGGCGCCCGGTCACCTGTCGCCCGTCACCCGTCACCCGCAAGAGCCAAGGGGAACCACCTGCTCGCGACGCGTCAGCCCTCCCCCCTCCCCTGACGGCTCCGCCGCCAGGTACTCCCCCCTTCGGGGGGAGGGACCGCAGAAAAGGACCTCATCACGCGGTCCCCTCCCCCGAAGGGGGAGGTGGCAT
>DATKBG010000024.1:0-2101 GCA_035514255.1 Acidimicrobiia bacterium | reverse complement strand
CTACCGGTGGGGCCTCGGCGGGACGGTCGGCAAGGGCACGCAGTACTGGTCGTGGGTGTCGCTCGCCGACCACACCCGCGCCTCCCTCCACGCACTCGACGGTGCGATCGCCGGGCCGATCAACGTGGTGGCTCCCAACCCCGTCACCCATCGGGTTTTCATCAAGGCCCTTGGCCGGGTGTTGCGCCGCCCCACCGTCATGCCGGTCCCGCGGTTCGTCCTCGATGCCGTACTCGGTCGGGAGTTGGCTTCCGCGCTGGTCCACGAAGGGCAGCGCGTTATGCCGGAACGGCTGGCCGTAGACGGTTTCGAGTTCCTCGACACCGATGTGGAGGCGGCGCTGCGGGAGGCGCTGGCCACCTGACCCGTTCGGCGGGTGACCGCAGTGGTCTCCTTCGGGGTCGTTCGGCCCTGGGTGGAGTGCCTCCCACATGTGCCACAATCGTGGACATGACGACCACCGACGTGGATTTCAAGGCGAGGATCGAGTCTGCGCTCGACGAGTTGCTGACCGACTTCGACGCCGCCAGCGCCACCGCCGAGCCGTCCGAGTTTCTCGGTAAGCGTTTCGACCTTGGTCTGGCCTGGGTGTGGTTCGACGAAGGGGTCGGCGGCATGGGTGCGCCGCGGTCGTATCAGGCGATGGTCGAGACCCGCCTCGGCGAGGTCGGCGCACCGACCTCGCGCAACCTGCTCGGCGTCGGCATGGGGGCCCCGGTCCTCGCCGAGTACGGCAGCCGCGAGCAGCAGGAGCGGTGGCTGCGCCCGATGTTCACCGAGCAGGAGATCTGGTGTCAGATGTTCAGCGAACCCGGGGCTGGCTCCGACGTCGCCGGGTTGGCGGCGCGAGGCGTCCGTGACGGTGACGAGTGGGTGGTCAACGGGCAGAAGGTGTGGACCACCATCGCCCACCTCTCCAAGTGGGGGATGCTCATCGTGCGCACCGACCCGGACGTGCCCAAGCACCGTGGCCTCACCTACTTCATCGTCGACATGAAGGCCGACGGCGTCGAAGTGCGCCCGCTTCGCCAGGCCACCGGTGAGGCCGAGTTCAACGAGGTGTACTTCACCGACGTCCGCATCCCCGACGAGAACCGCATCGGAGGCGTGGGCGACGGGTGGCGGGTGACGGTGGCCACGCTGATGAACGAGCGGGTGGCGATCGGCGGCACGGTGAGCCCGAGGAACAGCGGAGCCATCGGCGTGGCTCTCGACGTGTGGAAGGAGTACGGGCACGACGATCCGGCGCTGCGCGACGACCTGATGCGGCTGTGGGTGGAGGCGGAGGCGGCGCGGCTCACCAATCTGCGGGCAACGCAGATGATGTCGAAAGGCACTCCGGGTCCCGAGGGGTCGCTGGCGAAGCTGGTGTACGCCGAACTCAACAAGCGGATCTTCGAGATGGTGGTAGACCTGATGGGTCCCGACGGGATGCTCTACGACACCTACGAGATGGCGCGGCCTGGCGAGTTCCCCGAGCACATCCCCCAGAAGGCGTTCATCCGGTCACGGGCGAACTCCATCGAGGGCGGCACCTCGGAGATCATGAAGAACATCGTGGGCGAGCGGATCCTCGGCCTCCCCGGCGAACCCCGGGTCGACAAAGACCTCCCCTGGAGCGAGGTACCGCGGTAGGCGGCGCCTCCGGCGCCGCCGTACTTAGTACCAAGTACTCGGTACCAAGTACGGCGGCCGAAGGCCGCCTCACCTCAAATCCCATCCCGGCGCGCGGGGCTCCATACAATCACAGGGCTGTCATTTGCCGAGGAGCATCGATGCCGACTCTTGGAGATCGCCTTTCGCGCCGATCGTGGCGTCGTGCCGTGGCGGCCGAGCTCGTCGAACGACTAGACCGCGAGGGTGGTCTCTTCTTCATCGGCTCGGGCTACGAGGACCGTGACGAGATGCTCCGAATCGCCGGACTACTTCCCAGCGACGTGATCGCCGAGCTCTACGAGGATCCGGCCTACCCCGGCTACACCTTCATGGAGGTGAGCCTCATCGACGCGCCATACGTCTATGACGACGGGTACGCCCACGACTACGAGTGGGATGCCCGTCGCCACGCCATGTGATGCCGATGCTGGGTGAGCGGCTTCCC
>DATKBG010000023.1:0-5178 GCA_035514255.1 Acidimicrobiia bacterium | reverse complement strand
CTGCCAGGACGAGAAGAGCCAGCTCCAGAACAAGGCGAAGGCGCTGCGGGTGCTGCGAGCCCGCCTCAACCAGATTGAGATCGACAAGCAGCAGTCGGCCGTGGCCGCCGACCGCCGCGCCCAGGTCGGCACCGGGGAGCGCTCCGAGAAGATCCGCACCTACAACTACAAGGAGAACCGGGTCACCGACCACCGGATCGGCCTGACCATCAAACGCCTCCCCGACATCCTCGAAGGCGACCTAGACGAATTTGTCGACGCCATGACCCTCGAGGACGAGGCGCGAAGGTTGAGCGGCGAGTAGGGGGAGTTAAGACTCTCTCCCCCCGAAGGGGGGAGTACCTGACGGCTCTGCCGTCAGGGGAGGGGGGAGGGCTAACGCTACGTGGACCTCGCGACGCGTCTGTCCCTCGTCCCTCGTCCCTCGTCCCTCGTCCCTCGTCCCTCGCCCCTTAGACTCCGGCCGAGCGACGAGAGGGAGTAGCGCCGGTGCCGCGTTGGATGGTGAGGCTGGTCTGGGCACTGGTGTTCATCGCACCGGCGAGCGTGCTCCTCCTCTGGTGGGTCGCTGGGCTCACCCCCAAGCATGTGCCGGAGGTCGGGCGCGAGGTCTTCGGCAACGTTCCTGACCCGGTTGTCATCGGGTTCTACATCACCGTCACCCTGGTCATCGGCTATGTCGTCTATCTGTTCGCCATCCGGTTGAAGAACTGGGATCGCGGTGCCGACGAGACCCGCCGGGGCCTGTGGGGTCGCCGTCTGCGTGAACTCGAGCGTGGCCTGAGCATGCGCTCGGTGATGGAAAGCAAGGACACCGGCCTGATGCACGCCATGATCTACTACGGGTTCATCGTGCTGTTCCTGGGCACGGTGACCCTGGAGTTGGACAACATCGCCCCCACCAGCCTCAAGTTCCTCCAAGGGGCGTTCTATCAGTGGTACTCGCTGATCCTCGACGCCTTCGGCCTCGTGTTTCTTGCGGGTCTGGCCTGGGCGGCGATCCGACGGTGGGGGGTTCGCCCGTGGCGCGCTCGCACCAAGTCGAAGCCCGAGGACGCACTGATCCTCGGCTTACTCGCCTTCCTCGGCATCAGCGGCTTTGCCGTCGAGGGCGCTCGCATCGCGCTGGTGGGCCGTCCCGCCTTCGAGACCTGGTCCTTCGTCGGCTATCCCCTGAGCGGCCTGGTGCCGCAGGCATCGGCGTCGGCAATTCACCTCGCCTGGTGGGTGGCCCACGCCGTGGCCTTCCTCGCCTTCCTGGTCGTGTTGCCCACCACCAAGCTGCGCCACATGTTCATGTCACCTCTGAACATGGCTCTGTCGCCGCACGAGCGCCCCAAGGGCGCCATGCGGGAGATGCCCAACCTGTTGGAGATGACCGAGGAGCTGGAGACCGTCGGAGCCTCCAAGGTGGCCGAGTTCACCTGGAAGCAGCTCCTCGACACCGATGCGTGCACCATCTGCGGGCGGTGCACGGCGGTGTGTCCGGCGAATGCCACCGGCAAGCCGCTCGACCCACGTGAAATCGTGCTCAAGCTGGGCGAGGTCGCCGCGGCCACCGCGTCACCGCGGATCAGGCCGCCGGTCGGTCTCGACGCCGCGATCACGGTGAGTTCCGATTCGGTGTTCGAGCGGATCACCGCCGAGGAGCTGTGGGCGTGCACGTCGTGCCGTGCCTGCGACGAGGTGTGCCCGGTCGACATCGAGATCCTCGACAAGATCCTCGACATGCGCCGCTTCCTGACGCTCATAGAAGGGGAGTTCCCCGCCGAGCTGGGCAAGACGTTCATCAGCCTGGAGAACTCGTCGAACCCGTACGGCATGAGCCAGCAAAACCGGGCCGACTGGACGGCGTCACTCGACTTCGAGGTGAAGCGCCTCGGCGAGCCCGGGGTGACCGCCGAGTATCTGTACTGGGTGGGCTGCGCCGGGTCGTTCGACGACCGCAACAAGAAGGTGACCGTGTCGACGGCCCGGCTGCTCCACGAGGCCGGTGTCGACTTCGCCATCCTCGGCCCCATGGAGCTGTGCACCGGTGACCCGGCGCGCCGGGCCGGTAACGAGTTCGTCTTCCAGCAGCTCGCCTTGCAGAACATCCAGACTCTCGACGATCTGGGGGTCCGCAAGGTGGTCACCCAGTGTCCGCACTGCTTCAACACGATCGCCAACGAGTACCCACAGTTCGGCGGCTCCTACGAGGTGGTCCACCACAGCCAGCTCCTCATGGACCTGCTCGCCGACGGCCGGATCACGCCGAAGGGGACGAGTGACCAGCGGATCACCTATCACGACCCGTGCTACCTGGGCCGCCACAACGACGTGTATCTCGCCCCGCGCGACGTGCTGTCGTCGGTGGCCGGTGAGCTGGTGGAGATGCCCCGGTGCGGGACCGGATCCTTCTGCTGCGGCGCCGGTGGGTCGCGCATGTGGATGGAGGAGCACGACGGCAAGAAGGTCAACATCGAGCGCACCGAGGAGGCGATCGCCACCGGCGCTGACGTCATCGCCACCGGCTGCCCGTTCTGTTACGTGATGCTCGACGACGGCGTCAAGGAACTGGGCAACGAGGAGGTGGTCGTACAGGACCTCGCCATGCTGCTCGCCCGCCGGGTTCTCGACGAGTAACGGGACTCGTGCCTGGTTCTCGCCCCTTACCGCTTCAGGGGCTGGCGAAACCGTCCGATACCCGGTCCATGGAATGCAACCGTTGCGGCGCTGACGGCGCCGTCGAAAATCGAGGCACCGAGTCGTTCTGTGTCGACTGCGCCCCCAAGCAGGACTGGCAGGAGTTCATCGCACTGGTGCAGGACGCCCACGTGGCCGCCACGGTGGCCAGCGGCCGTCGCGCCCAGCGCTCCGCCTGAGTCGACCTTCCGGCCCGCGTTCGGCGTTCAATCCTCGCGCCTGTGGATAAGTCGGGCTACGGTTGCCTGCCACATCCGGAGGTGTGACACCGGTGGGAACCGAAACCGCCAGCTTCGGCGCTGGCAAGCGCGAGAGCCACGACGCAGCCGCCTTCTACGGCCGTCGCATGTCGCAGCACGCCGCCCCCACGACCGTAGGCCAACCCGTGGATCCGCCCGCTTCCGTGATCGACCGGCTGTTCTGTAAGTCGTCGGCGACGATGGAGGAACTCCCCGACGACTGTGTCGCCCTCATGGTCACCTCACCCCCGTACAACGTGGGCAAGGAGTACGACGACGACCTCACCCTCCACGACTACCTCGACCTGCTGCACCGGGTACTCAAGGAGACGGCCCGAGTGCTGGAGCCGGGGGGCCGGGTGGCGGTCAACATCGCCAACCTGGGCCGCAAGCCGTACCTGCCCCTGAACCACCATGTGGCGGGGATGCTCGCCGACATCGGCCTGCTGCTGCGGGGCGAGATCATCTGGCAGAAGGCCGCCGGCGCCGGCGGATCGTGCGCCTGGGGATCGTGGCAGTCGGCGAAGAACCCGACCCTGCGCGATGTCCACGAGTACATCCTGGTGGCGTCGAAGGGCACCTACCAGCGCAACCGCGCCGGAGAGGACACGATCGCCAAAGAGGAGTTCTTGGAGGCGACCACCTCGGTGTGGCACATGAAGCCCGCATCGGCGCGTCGCATCGGACACCCGGCACCGTTCCCGGTGGAACTGCCGTCCCGCCTCATCGAGTTGTACACCTTCGCCGGCGACCTGGTCCTCGACCCCTTCATCGGCTCCGGTTCCACCGCCGTCGCCGCCGTCCGCACCGGCCGCCACTTCGTCGGCTATGACACGAATCAGACATACCTGGATATCGCCGAGGCCCGGATTGCTGATGCTCGCGACGCTGAGTAGCGGGCTGACAGCTCACAGCCAACAGCTCACAGCCAGACTCGCTACTCGCTACTCGCTACTGCGCCTATTCCCACTCCAGCCACTTGCCGTGGAAGTGGGCTTTGCCCAACTCGGTTTCGGCCGCCTTGCCGTTCTCGTAGCGGGTGTGGGTCAGCAGCGTGACCGGGCCGGGCATCTCCATCGAGACCCGGTGAATGGTTCGGTCCTGCGACTGCTCGAGCAGCGTCTCCTGGATTACCTGGCGTCCCTCTTCGGGGATCTGGTTGAGGGCGAACGAGTGATAGACCAAGGGCATGGCGTCGGCGGGCACCCCGTCGAGCAGGTTGGGGAGTTCGGCGACCGCGTCACCCCGGATCACCGGTGGCGGGTCCCGCCGGGCGACGGCGAGGGCGGTGTCGAGCCGGGTGAAGCGTGACTTCGACTCGGGCCAGATGAGCGCCCGTTGCCAGGCGATGGCGTCGGCGTCGAACGGGTCCACCGGGTTGAGATCGACGCCGATGCGCCCGGCCACCGTGGGCAGCGGAACGGGTACCGGTGGTGTGCCCGACCGGATCTCCGGGGCCAGCGTCAGCGGTGAGTCCTCCGGCCCGGTGGTTCCCAGCGGCCCGTAGTCGTAGCGGTACCGGTCGAACAGCAAGTTAAGGCCGGCGCTTGGGCCCAGTTCGATGAGCCACAGCGGTGCCTCCGACTGCTCGGCGACCACGGCGAAGGCGGGGAGGATGATCGAACAGCGGAGCACCTCGTTGGTCTGAACCCCCCTGGTGCAAACGAGCTCGGTGAGCTCGTCGACATGGCGCTCGCAGAAGTCCTTGAACAGCGGCGGTGCATCGCCCTGTGGCGTGGCACCGCGACCGGCGATGCTCGGATAGTGAGCGGCGAGCGGGTCATCCGGATGCATGGCGAGCAGGTAATGGACCGCGGCAAACAGGTTGAGCGGCGCCGGCAAGCCCTCGGGAGCCTCCCCCAGGATCGCCAGCACGATCGGATCGTCAGCCAGGGCCGTACCGATGGCTCCGTAGAGGGGCGAGTCAAGAGCACCAACGCTCGCCCAATGAGAGATCCGGGCGGTCAGGTTCCCGCCGTCGGCACGGTCGCGGTTGCGCATGGGCGGGACGGTACCGGGGGTTTGGGGATGTCTCTGCCTCCGGTCACCCCATGGCTGGCACGGCACATGCCGAGGCCGTGATCCTGGTGGCGCCGGCACCGACCACCCGGAGGATCGAGACCGGGACCGGGACCGTCACCCGGACGCAGACGCGAGTGCTGGTTGCCGCGACCTTGGCGGAGCGGTGCGGGGCAGTAGCCACAGCGAGCGCTGCCTCGCGGGCACGGCCGGTGTTCAACACGAGCCTGTCGAG
>DATKBG010000022.1:0-4412 GCA_035514255.1 Acidimicrobiia bacterium | reverse complement strand
GCCGGTGCCGTCCCACCACGCCTCGAACGCCCGCGCCTCGTTGTACACGGCGAAAACGGCGGCGAGGGCGATACCGGCAGCGGCATACAGGAACCCCCGCAGCGTGCCGGTAAGACCGCGGCTCACCGTGCGATGCGTCGTGGGCGAAGATGTCATGCGGCGAGAGGCTACCTGTACAGGTGGCAGACGGCAGAAGGCAGACGGCAGCTAGGCAACCGGCCTGTCCCTCGTCGCCGCTAGCGTTGCCGCCCGATGTCTGAACCACTCGTAGAAGCACGCGGCCTCACCAAGACCTTCGGCGACTTCACCGCGGTCGCCGGCATCGACTTCGAGGTGCAGCCGGGAGAGGCGTTCGGGTTCCTCGGTCCCAACGGAGCTGGCAAGAGTTCCACCATGCGAATGATCGGCACGGTTTCGCCGGTCACTTCCGGTCATCTGACGGTGCTCGGTCTCGACCCGGCCGCCGACGGGCCGACGATCAGGGCTCGACTCGGCGTGGTGCCGCAGGAGAACAACCTCGACATGGAGCTCTCGGTGTACGAGAACCTCCTCATTTACGGGAGGTACTTCGGTCTGCCCCGCAAGGAGATCGACACCCGAATCAAGGAACTGCTCGCCTTCGCCCAACTGGAGGAGCGAGCAAAGGACCGGGTCGAACCGCTGTCCGGCGGCATGAAGCAGCGACTGCTCATTGCTCGCGGGCTGATCAATACTCCCGACCTGTTGCTCCTCGACGAGCCCACCACCGGTCTCGACCCCCAGGCGCGGCACCTGCTGTGGGACCGCCTGTACCGACTCAAGCGAGAGGGCGTCACGCTCATCATCACCACGCACTACATGGACGAGGCCGAACAGCTCTGCGATCGGCTGGTGATCATGGACAAGGGAGCGATCGTCGCTGAGGGCTCCCCCCGGGAGCTGATCGCCGCCCACTCGACCCGAGAAGTGCTCGAGCTGCGATTCCCTCCGGGCGACGAGGAGGACCGGGCGGCCGAACGGCTTCAGGGCATCGGCTCCCGAATCGAGGTGCTCCCCGATCGGGTGCTGGTGTACGCCGACGACGCCGACGAAGCCGAGGCTCAGGTGCGCGCTCTGGGCATCATGCCCGAGGCGACGGTGAGCCGGCGCTCCACCCTCGAGGACGTGTTCCTGCACCTGACCGGCCGGTCGCTGGTCGACTGATGGCCGCCCCGTCGCTGCGCGTGGTGGAGGCCGGAGCGAGGGTCTATCGGCGAACCTTCCGGGCGAGCATCTTCTCGGCGTTCGTCAACCCGGCGCTCTATCTGGTGGCGATGGGGATCGGCCTGGGCCGTCTGGTGGACACCTCGACCAGCGGCCCCAGTCTCGGGCTCCCCTACCTCGCCTTCCTGGCGCCCGGGTTGTTGGCGGCGACCGCCATGCAGACCGGAGCCGGCGACGCGTCGTATCCGGTGATGGCGGGAATCAAGTGGCGCAAGAGCTACCAGGCCATCCTGGCGACCCCGATCACGGTGCGCGACTTGATCGTCGGCCACCTCGGATGGGTGACCATCCGAATCACCCTGGTCACCTCGATCTTCGCCATGTTCATGGTCGTATTCGGAGCGACATCGGCCATGCAGGCGGCGGCGGCGGTCCCGGCAGCGGTGCTGACCGGCCTCGTCTTCGCCGCGCTGGTCACCGGCTACACGGCGAGGCTCAAGGACGAGTCGGGTCTCGCCAACCTGTTCCGCTTCGGGATCGTGCCACTGTTCCTCTTCTCGGGGACCTTCTTCCCGGTCGAGCAGCTGCCTGCCCTGATCCGGCCGATCGCCTACGCGACACCGCTGTGGCACGGGGTGTCGCTCGCCCGCGGGCTAGCCCTCCCGGAGGTCGGTTTCGTGGCGAACCCGGCGGTGAGCCTCGCCTACCTGGTGGGTCTGGCCATCCTCGGCGGCTACTTCGCCATGAGGATGTTCCGCAAGAGGTTGATCCTGTGACCGAGTCGCGCACCCTCACCGCTCGAGTGATCCCTCCGCCGCTGGCCGGCGCCGGTGGTGCCTCGAAAATGCTCGAGCGCAACTGGATCGTCTACAAGCACATGTGGTCGCTGATCATCTCGGGCTTCTTCGAGCCGCTCTTCTACCTGTTCAGCATCGGTGTCGGTATCGGTGTGCTCGTCGGCGACGGTGTCACCTACCAGGGGATGACCATCTCCTACGTCGCCTTCCTCGCTCCGGCGTTGATGGCGGCAACCGCCATGAACGGCGCCATCTACGAGTCCACCTTCAACATCTTCTTCAAGCTGCACTACGGCAAGGTGTACGACGGAATCCTGGCCACACCGATGAGACCACGCCACATCGCCATCGGGGAGATCGCCTGGTCGCTAGGCCGTGGCGTCATCTACGCCATCGGTTTCATCGTGGTGATGCTGTTCATGGGGCTAATCGAGTCACCGTGGGCGCTCCTCGCCATACCGGGCGCGGTCCTCATCGGCTTCGCCTTCGCCTCATGCGGGATGGCAGCAACCACCTTCATGAAGTCGTGGCAGGACTTCGACCTGGTGGGCATGGTGACCCTGCCGTTGTTCCTGTTCTCCGGAACCTTCTACCCGACCGAGAGTCTTCCGTCGGCCATGCAGACGGTGGTCCAGTTCTCCCCGCTCTACCACGGAGCCGAACTGTTGCGGTCGCTGATCCTCGGCAGCGTCGGTGTGAGCGACCTCGGCCATGTCGCCTTCCTGGTCGGCATGGGCGCCGTGGGGACACTGATCGTCGGTCGTCGCCTTCAGCGCCTCCTGCTGTCCTGAGTCGGCTCAGCCGGAGACGACGACCACTTCGCCGGTCATCCCCATGTGGATCTGGCAGACGTACTCGAAAGTGCCGGGCGCATCCATCTGAGCCTGGAAAGTGGCACCTGCGGCGAGGCTCCCGTTGAATGAGCCGTCGGACGCCGTCGCCGTGTGGTCGGTGGCGTCCGCATTGGTCCACTCGACCGTGGTGCCGACGAGCACGGTGATGCTGTCGGGACGGAAGGCGAACCCGCTGATGTCGATCGCGACCGTTTCGCCGGGTCCTCCGACCGGGCCGGTGGTCGTGGCTTCCGTCGTGGTCGGCTGTTCCCCCACGGTGGTGGCGGGTGCCGCCGTCGTCGTTGTCGTCGTCGACGACTCGTCTCCCCCACAGGCGGCCGCCAACAGGGCCAGAACGGCAACCAACATCGTCGTCTTGCGCATTGGCGATCCCCTCGCTCGGCGTGTCCGCGAACTGTACCGATCGAACCGATTTACGCCCGGCATGGTGCACAGCCCCGTGACGGTACGACAATGGCGGCGACCCGCATGAGGAGGGACATGGCACGCTCGAGAACGCTTTTGCTGATCGGAGTCATGGCGGTCACCGCAGCCGCGTGCGGTGACGACACCGCCGACACCACGACGACCACCGGTGCGTCTGCGACGACCGTCACCACGGCCGCCGAGACCACCACGACCGTGGAGCCACCGACCACCACCACCGATGCGCCGACGACGACGGCGCCCCTGGTACCCCCGTACCTGACCATCGGAGAGACCGACCTGGGTGCCGTTCTCACCGACGACACCGGAAGGACGCTGTACCTCTTCACCCCGGATGCGCAGGGAGCCAGCACGTGTACCGGTGGATGCGCCACCACCTGGCCACCGTTCACCGGTGACGTATCCGCCGGACCCAACGTCGACGCGTCGCTGCTCGGCTCGATCACCCGCGGCGACGGGACCACCCAGGCGACCTACAACGGTTGGCCGCTGTACCACTACGTCGCCGACACCGAACCGGGGCACACCCGCGGTCAGGGCATCGGTGGCGTCTGGTGGGCTGTCGACGCCGATGGAGAAGCGGTCGACTAGGACCTCAGCCAGCGGCACCGGTCGGGAATCATCGGCCCGCGTGTTCCATGCGGGGCGCGCTCGGCCACGAAGGAACACCGAGTCAGGCGTCGCCGCGCCAGGCGTAGCACCTGCAGCCCGATGAGATCGCCGGTTCCGACGGCCTCCTGGGATTAGTCTCAGAGGGTATGTCGGCCGACCGGACCCGGAGCCCATTGCCCGCCGCGCGCATACCCACCAGGGCGCTCGTGGCCGATCCTTCGTTGCCCGCGGTAACGGCGGGACACGACAACGACCGAAACGCGACGGTGACACCCCGAGCCGCCCAACTCCTCGAGGTGAGAGTCGGGTGATGTGGAGGATCGCTGCCGAGTCGGTGGCCGGAACGGGCTACGACCGCGCTGGCAATCAGGACGCCTTCGGCTACAGACCAGACCACGGTGGTGGTGAGCTGGTGCGGGTGGCGGTGGCCGACGGCCACGGCGCGGCTATGTACGAGCGCAGCGCCCGGGGTGCCGAACTGGCCGTCGAGGCTGCGCTGGTCGATCCGCTCGGCTCCGCAGCTGATGCGAGCCTCCAGGGG